>JASFOV010000142.1:0-9502 GCA_050116355.1 Anaerolineae bacterium | reverse complement strand
CGCCATTATGGATGGGCGTGACCTGGCTGCCGGGGCCGTCGGCGCCATGCAAGGCGTCCAGTATGCGATCTCGGTGGCGCGCAAGGTTATGGAGCACCTGCCTCACGTCCTCTTGGTGGGGCACGGGGCCCAACGCTTCGCCGCGGAGATGGGGTTCGAGTCTCGTGATCTGCTTACCGAGGACGCCCGGCAGATATGGGCGGCGCGCCTGCGGGCGGTCATGCCTGCGGAGGTGCTCGACCAATTGCCCGATCTGCCAGATCTGCACCGTTGGGTCGGGCTGGCCACCGATCCAGAGCGGGCCAAGGGTACAGTCAACTTTTTGGCCCAAGATGGGCAAGGTAACCTCTGTGCGGGCACGAGCACCAGCGGCTGGGCATGGAAGTATCCTGGGCGGCTGGGTGACTCGCCCCTGATCGGGGCGGGCTTGTACGCCGACAACCGCTATGGGGCGGTAGCCTGCACCGGCATGGGGGAGATGGCCATCCGCGCTGGGACGGCGCTTAGCCTGGTGCACGCTTTGAAGGCCGGGCTGCCTCTGGCCCAGGCTGGTCGCCGGGTGATGTCAGAGCTGAACGATCTGGGCGGACCCTATCGCAGCCGGATGCACGCCGTTGTTCTGGATCGCGAGGGCAATCATGGCGGCTTTAGCACCGAAGAGAACGAGATATATCTCTACATAACCGGTGACATGGAGGAACCGGAAGAAGCCCTACGGGTCTATGTCCCTGTCAGCAAGACCTGGGGATGAGGACGGGCACCGGGCTACCGGGCTGTGGTCCCGCCGCCGGCTGGGCTACTGGCTGGTGCGAAGCACGGTCATCAAGGTAATGTCGTCAAACTGAGGCATATCCCCCACAAACTCTTGCAGACCTGCGAGCAGGTCTGCCTGCAGGTTCTGGGCCGAGCGACCAGGGTCGGCCTGGGCGATGTCCAGCATCTGCGCAGCCCCAAAGCGTTCCTCCCGAGGACTTTGTGCGTCAAGCACGCCGTCGGTGAACAACAGCAGCGCCGCGCCGGCTGGCAGTTCAACGGTCTCGCATTCCCAGTGTGTGTCTTCTAGAACGCCCAGCGCGATACCCCGGCCGGGCAATGCCTCGACAGAACCGGGCTCCTGGGCGTTGAGCAGATAGGGTGGGTGGTGTCCGGCATTGCAGTAGGTCAGGGTTCCAGTTTCGGGTTCGAGGGTACCGTAAAAGACGGTGACAAAGTGACCCGCCTGCGTGTCGGCCAGGATCCGCTCATTGGCGGCACGCAGGGCCAGGTCTGGTCGCTGGGGGTAGTCGCCAGCGTAGGTACGGATGAGCGTGCGGCTGAGGGCCATATATAGGGCAGCGCCCAAGCCCTTGTCCGCTACGTCGGCGATGACTAGTCCTAGCCGGCCACCGGGCAGCGGGATGAAATCGTAGAAATCCCCCGATGCTTCCCGCGCCGGTCTCAGGGCGGCGGCGAACTGCCAGCCAGAAAGCTGGGGAGGAGTGGTGGGAAACAGGCTGGCCTGCACGCGACCCGCCAGCGCCAGCTCTTGCCGCCGGGTACTGACAGCTTGTAGGGCCCGCGCTGCCTGGTGCAGGTAGCCAAGGATCTGGAGATCCCGTTCCCGCTGGCCGGCAAAGCGTTGGCCCATCAAGTCATCGCAGAGTGTCACGGCTCCGATCGGCCTGCGCCCGGGAACCAGCAGTGGGATGGCGCGCCAGACGTGGCGGCTGGCCTCCGGTCCACGGAGGGCGCGCTCCTGCCGGAAGGCGCGGGCTTCCAATCGATCCGCCTCGATAGGGATTTCCGATGCGCTCCACAGGCTTTTTTCCAGTTTGGGACCCAAGTGGCCCACCAAGCGCAGGTGGCTCTCTTGCAGTGGGGCGTACCACACCCGCGCTTCCACAACGCCAAAGGCCGCCGACAGGGCCCGCGCCAGGAAGCGGGCAGCTTGGGCCACATCATCAGCCGCGTACATGGAGTTGATGGTGGCGGACAGTAGATCCAAACGCGCTTGCTGGTTTCCCTCCTGGATGGCGGCTTCCAGGTAGTCGATGGCGGCATCCCACCGTCCGGCCATGGTCAGCAGGTGGCCGACGTGGCCGGTATGGAAGTGCTGCGCCAGAAAACGATGGTAGATCTGGTTTTGGATACGGTAGCTATCGCTGCCGGCTTGCTCTACGACGCCGGTCAGATAGAGCGGATCTAGATCGGGCGACAAAGGCAGGGGCAGCGAAGCGGTGGGCACGGTGCCGTGTGCCAAGAGCAGCAGAATGCAGCGCACTAGGTCGGGATCCTCCTCGATGAGGCGCACCGCCTCCTGCAAGGGTACGTAGGCGTAGACATCTTCTTGCAGAAACTGGTGGATCACCTGCCGGACCATTCTGCCTCTCAAACGCGGTTCTGGTCCAGATTGCGTCTCCTCGATGCAACGTTGGCAGATCGTGCGGATCAGATACGGGTCGCCACCCGTAGCGTGAAGCAGAAGGCGTTCGGCTTTCTCGGTGGCAGTGATCCGCCCTGCTTTGAGTTGTTCGGAGATCAGAGCTGAACTCTCGTCGGTGGACAGATCACCGGTAAAGATCCTCCGGGCGATGCCACGGAACGGAGAGGATTCGCCCACGGTCAGCGTGGCGAGGCTCAACGCGCCCGAGACCACCACCAGGGTCCGGTAATCCATCATCTGCTGGTCCATGTAGGCGGCACGGAGCGAGGTCAAAAGGGCCTGTACCAGATCCGTGGGTAGTGCTTCCAGGTGTTCGATGATGAGGACCAGATCGTGCCCTAGCTCGGTGACCGTGTCAGTCAGGAAACCGCGAAAGACGGCGCTGGTGGCGGTTGGCGGTACCGGTGTGGCCATCTCCTGGCCAGTGCGGCCAGCGATGCGGCTGGAGGTCATGTCCATCAGCTCGGCAAAGAACGTGTGCAAGGTGGCCGCCTTGATGGCGTAGAGGTCGATGTACACACAGGTCCAGCCCAAAGAGTCGGCTAGCATCTGGTCTACGTAGCGCAGCAGGTGGGTCTTGCCCGAGAGGCGTGGACCGAGGAGTACGCAGTAGGTGCCATCCTGCAGGCATTGGACAATCTGATCGATGACGCCGCCATAGTACTTGGCCAGCGTGGGGGCTTCAGATGCGGAATCCAGCCCGCTCATACGCCTTCCTCCTTGACTTTGCGGAACAGGTAGTCAAGGTCGTAGGTTTGCTGCAGGACTTTGGTAAAGACGGGGGAGGTGAAAAAGTACTCCTTGCCACGACGATAGATCACTCCGGCCAGGGAGAGCACGTTGCAGGCGGCGTCGATATCGCTCTGGGGCAGGATGATACCCCTCTTGCGCAGGACAGCATCGATGGAGGGTTGGGAGAATCCCCGCGGCTGCTGCCCCTCCAACGCCATCAACACCGCATAGACCAACGCTTTTTCCCGATTCTCCGTGTTCTGCATAAAGGAGGTCAATAGATGGCTTTTGAATCCCTCATCGGCATAGACGTCGATCAGGCTCTTGGGGCTGATCTCACGCTGGCCGGTGCGGTCTAGGTGGCGCAGCAGGATCATGCAATAGTACTGGATGAGGTTGGGCTGTCCGGCTGTTTCTTCGTAGATGCGGCCGACCACCTCGTCCTTGCTCGTGATCCGCACCCGGAGGTTTTCCATGGGGGTGACAATCAGATCGTGGGCCTGCCGCCGTGTGAACTCGTTGAGCCGGATCTCCTGGGCAAAGTTGTAAAAGGGGGAATCCAGTAGGTACTGCTCGCGCATTGCCTCGCGAAAGCCGGCGATGATGTATTGGCATGCGCCCTTGTTGGCCGAGGCGCGCAACATGCGGAATAGTTCCCAATTGCCGCGTTGCATCAGCACCAGGTTGTCGACTTCATCGAGGAGAAAGATGATCTTGCCCTTGTAGGCCCGGGCCATGCGCTCCAAAAAGTCGGGGAAGAAAAAGACGTACTTTTGCAGGTGCAAGCGTGGCAGTTCCCGGGGGTTCAGCTTGCGCACGACCTCGCGGATATAGTCATCGGTGCTCAATAGATCGCTACATTCGAGGTAGACGACGTGGGCCGGGTCCTGGTTCTCCTGCAGAATACGCTCAACCTCACGTAGGAGGGACGTCTTGCCGATGCGGCGGATGCCCAGGACGGCATGGTTGGTGTCTGGATTGCTGATGATGCGCGAGATCTCGTACTCGCGCCCAAAGAAGCGGCTACCGGTGACCGGCGCCCGGGTCTCATACGGGGCCAAATTGGCGATGGGCACTTGGGCCGAGATGGCGTCGAGAAGTTCACCGCTGGCCCGGCGCGATTGTAGGATACGTTCCTGTTCGCTGCGGCCAATGATGACCAGGTTGTAGACGGGGCTGGAAGTGTGTTGGACAAATGGTTGGCTGTCGCCGTCGAGCAGGATCAAGACGATCTGGCGGGTCAGTCCACGTTGGCGGATAACATCGCCCAGGCTCTCCAGCACGTGTTGGGCCGAGCTTTCCTCCAGATCGCCACGCTTGACCCAAACGATGGGGGTGCGGTTGGAGAGCCGTAGTTTCCATGAGGACAGGTCGATCGAAAAAAGATCGTAGCCCAGCGTGCGTTTGGCTTGGCGTACGGCATAGCCCAGTTCCTCGCTCAGCCGGCGCAGCAGTGGTGGCCACTCTTTGTGCACAGGCGCCCCCCTCTTTCTACGATTACACAGCCCGAATCAGATCATACGCCCATAGGACGTGCAGCACCTGGCGTGCTACGGCGACATCCATGCCCGCTCGAACCGCGACATCGTCTAGGACGATGTCTTGGCCGCCATCCGGGAGTAAGTTGTAGATGCGGTATGCCATGCGCGCCGTCTCGGGGTTACCGACGAAACAGGTGGATAGCCGGCCGGGCTCGGGCCGGAGCATGCGCTGCAGCCGGCCATCGGTCGACCGGCTGGCCTGCACCCCGGAGCGAGCGACCATGGTCGCTTCGCGCAGGGGGCTATCGGCGAGAGATACCTGGCTGTAGTGCTCGTGCCACTCCGACTCGGTGTAGGCCAACTGTCCTCGCTCTACAAGGGTCTTGCCATCGATCAGAATGGTCGGTTGGCGCGTGACCATGTCGCAGTGTATACTGGCGTCGATCAGTCCGCCCATGAAGGTATTGCTGCCCAGGGCAATGTGGGCTGTGCCGGCTGCTTTTTCGTCCAGGAGCATGTTGCCGGTTAGATGTTGTACCGCTCCATTCATGCCTACCCCGATCTCGGCTAGGCTGGACCACTCGAGATCGCCGGCCGCTTGTGCTCTTGAAATCTGGGTCTGGTGCAACCAGCGGGCGGCCGGACCATCGGCTGGCTCGATGCGCGTCATCCGCCCTTGATCGAAATGGAGCACGATCTCCTGGTTGGGCTGGATAATCAGGCCGGGAACCGAGCCGTTGATGACGACGCTGCCTCTGGCACTGCCCTCCATGGGCGCGATGTAGGTCTCGCCCGACGGGACGTTGCCCCAAGCGCCGTCGCTGATGATGCCGTCGCTGGCCACGGGCAAGCGATCCCACCCGCCCACATCGGCGGTCAGGCGATGCTGTGTCCCATCGGCTGCGTAGCTGACCAGCTCGAGTGCCCTGCCGCGGGCCATCGCGATCTCTACACAGCGGCAGTCGACCACCAGTTGATCCAGGTCCACGTCGGCCAGGGCAAGCACAGCCAGGCTGGCACCAGGCATATGGCCGATCTTGGTGTGGGCGGTCCAGTGCGTCTCCAGGATGCGTTCCCGGAAGGGCAGGCACTCGGGCGTCGCGTTGACACAGGTGAGAATGGCGCGGGCTTCGCGGGCCGCCCGCTGAGCGGCAAAACTGAGATCGGCGCCGACCGGGATTTGACGCTGGATAGCGGCCGGGACCAGGATCACCGTCTGGGAGACGCCCAGGGCCTCAGCGGCCTCGGCGATGGCCACTCCCGGTTCGGTGGTGGTTTCATCGACAAAGACCACAAGCTGCTGGCCTGGTTTCAGATCCAGGCACCGTTGCACGATCTGACGGGCGCCCGTACGTATGGACGATTCGGACGGCATACAGCTTCTCCTTTTCCCCATCCTCCCCGTGACGGAGGTTGTCCAAGTCTCTCAATTATATCATAAGGGAACCTGTGATGCGAAAAACGAGGGCATGCGACGCGTTGGCCAAAGCTAGAGCCTTCATCAGTACAGGCGAGAGCCCGGTCCTTTGCATGGAAAGTCAGCCGCCCGGTGTTGCCCAGGTGTCCCGTCCTTGCATGGGCTACATAGGGAAACCGAGCTCAGATGCCAAGCCCCATCGGGCTTGGAACGGTACCAGGGATGAGAACCCGCGTGCAGAAGATCCTCTGGCGATTTATGGTTCGTATCATCAAACATGCTCGCTCACCAGCCTACCGGTAGACTTGGGGGTTGGCGCAGTGGGGCAGCCGTTCGCTCCGCAGGCCAGCCAGCAGATTCTCGGCGGCCATCTCTGCCATGCGGGTGCGGGTCGCCCAACTGGCGCTAGCGATATGGGGCACGACCAAGCAGTTGGGCAGCGTCAACAGCTTGTGGTCAGCGGGCAACGGCTCCGGGTCGGTGACATCCAAGGCTGCGTAGGCGATCCGTTCCTCCTTCAACGCTTGGTACAGGGCGTCGGTGTCCACGATGGGACCGCGGGCGGTATTGACCAGCACGGCGGTGGATTTCATACGATCGAGAGCTTCGCGGTCAATCATGTGGTGCGTGTCCTCGGTGAGGGGCACATGTAGGCTCACGAAATCGGCTTCATCCAACAGTTCGTCGAGCTCGCAACGCACCGCCACGCCCAGGAAGGGGGCCTTGTCGGGATCACAGTAGGGGTCATAGTACACGATGCGCATGCCAAAGCCGGCCGCCCGGCGGGTGACGGCCTCGCCGATGCGGCCCATGCCGATGATGCCCAGCGTCGCGCTGTGGATATCGTGCCCTAGCAGTAGTTTGGGTCCCCAGGTGCGCCACTGACCGGCCCGCACATAGTCGGCACCTTCCACGATGCGCCGTCCGGCGGCCATCAGCAGGGCGAAGGCCATGTCGGCCGTGGTTTCAGTAAGAACGCCCGGCGTGTGGCCGATGGGGATGCCTCGCGCAGTGGCCTCGGTCACGTCTATGTTGTCGTAACCGACCGCATAGTTGCTGATCACCTTGAGATCGGGCCCGGCGGCATCCATGACCTCCGCATCGACCGGATCGGTGAGCAAGCTCAACAGGCCGTCCACACCCTGCACTTTGTCCAATAGAGTTTCGCGGGAGGGCGGTACGGGCTCGGGCCAGATCTCGGCGTTGCAGGCCTCGCGGATGAGGGCCAATCCACCTTCAGGGATGCTGCGTGTAACAAAGACTCGGGGTTCGCTCACAGTCTAGTTCCTCCTCAGACAAGCCCTAGGCTTGCTCGATGGTTATCTCCGTGCTGTCGCTCACGGCGTCAAATGCGGTTGGATCGCCCGCCAACCGGCCGAAGGGATTGACCGGACTGTAGGCCCGGATCTCGTCACCCTGGCTGGCCGGCGTCGGTCCCCAAAAGAGGCAAAAGGCGTGGCCGACCGGCCAGTAGCCGAGCTCGCCGGCCTCCATGACCACGCGGGCATCTGCGGCCGGGGACAGCTCGACCGGGATCTCGAAATAGATCTCGTCGCCCCAGCGGTTGCTGCGGGCGGTGAGGGGCAGAGCTTGCCAGATGGCGTCGGCGGTTGGGTTGTCATACAGGGTCGCTGTGGCCGCTACTGGACCGGCCTGGATCTTGATGCTACGCATGAGGTGTCTCCTTGTTCAATGTAGATAGATTGCCACTTGGGCATAGGTGCCGGTGAAAACTTGATTGCGAAGGTGCTAGCGACTCCCTACGCATGGTTTCTGGACCCGATGCCCGGTGCCGAAATCTGGTCATGAAAAGGCAAAAAGGAACAACAGGTCGTTGACATTGGTGCCGGTGGGTCCGGTGCGGATCAGGTCGTCCAGTGCATCAAAAAAGTGGTACGCGTCGTTGTCCTCCAGATAGGCGACGGGATCGAGCCCCAGGGAGCGGGCGCGGCGCACTGTGTCTCCGGTAGCGACGGCGCCTGCCGCGTCGGTGGGGCCGTCGGTGCCGTCGGTGCCCAGGGCCACCAGCAGCACCCCGGGCAGGTCCTCCATGGCCAGAGCAGCGGCCAGAGCCAGCTCCTGGTTGCGCCCTCCTTTGCCCGAACCCCGTACCGTGACCGTGGTCTCACCACCCCACACCAGACAGGCGGGCCGGGCGACCGGGCGATCATAGGTCACCAATTCCTTACCCAGACCAGCGGCCACCCGGGCGACGTGGCGCGCCTCGCCCTCAATGAAGGTGGAGAGGAGAAGGGGGTTCAAGCCCGCCTCGCGGGCGACGCGGACGGCGGCTTCGGCGGCCAGGCGATTGCTGCCGACGATGGTGTTGCGTACGTGCTGGAACAGCGGATCGCCGGGTTTGGGCGTGTCGGCCAGGTGACCTTCTCTCCCGGCCTGAAGCCTGTGCCGTGCAGCCACGGGGATCTGGGACAGCAGGTCGTAGCGCTCCAGCACAGCCCAGGCGTCGGAAAAGGTCGTGGGATCGGGCACCAGGGGGCCGGAGGCAATGGCGTCCAGCGGGTCGCCGACGACGTCGGACAGGATCAGGGCGGCGATGGACGGACGGCCGCTGGCCAGCCGGGCCATGCCGCCGCCCTTGATGGCCGATAAATGCTTGCGCACACTATTCAACTCGATGATGGTGGCGCCACTGTGGAGGAGCAACCGGGTAGTCTGCTGCAGGTCGGCCAGAGTCATCTCGGGAGCGGGCAAGGTCAGCAATGATGACCCGCCTCCGGAGATGACGGCCAAGATCAGGTCGCGTCCGGTGGTCGATTCCAGGATGCGGGCGATGCGCTGGGCGCCCTCCACGCCGGCCGCGTCGGGCAGGGGGTGGGCGGCTTCGATGACCTCGATGGCACCGGTGTCCAGATTGGGGTCGCGGTGCTGGTACTTGGTCACCACCAAGCCGCCGGCCAATCGATCGCCAGCGATGGAGTACAGGGCGGCGCTCATGGCGGTGGCAGCCTTGCCACCGCCTACAACCCAGATGCGCTCGACGGTGTCCAGGTCGTAGCTGTGGCCATCGATGGTCAGACGCTGGCCCTGACGCTGGACATGACGGTGTACCGCGGCCGCCGGATCGACCGCGGTCAGGGCGGCCCGCTGTACGGCTTGGACGGTGTCCCGGCAGGGGGTGTTCTGGACCGACCGGGAATGGAACTCAGTCATTGTCGGCAATCAGCTGCTCTCGCTGCGAGAATTCGTCCGTCACCTCCCAGGCCTCGACGATCCGTTCGTCTTCAAAGCGGAAGAACATCATCTCTCTGACGGTAATCTGTTTGCCTGTGGGAGGGATTCGCTTCCACTCACCCCGCTGTGTGCCGGTGTACAAGATCCTGGCGGCAACTATATCGCCCTCGGCGATAAGCGCTTCTACCTCGAAGCGGATATCGGGGAATGCAGACTTCCATCGAGACACGATCTCGACCAAATCGGCCGGCCCCATTT
>JASFOV010000141.1:0-9540 GCA_050116355.1 Anaerolineae bacterium | reverse complement strand
TCATCCCGCTTGGGGGACGGTCCTGACATGGGGGATAGCCGTCATCGCGGCTCTCCTCTTCTTCGGCTCGGTGTTGGTGCATGAGTTGGCCCACTCGCTGGTGGCCAAAGCGCGGGGAATTCCCGTCCGGAGTATCAGGCTCTTTCTCTTTGGTGGGGTTTCCAATATCGAGCGCGAGCCACCATCACCGGGTGCCGAGTTCCTGATGGCGTTCGTCGGTCCGCTGACCAGTATCGTGCTCGGAGTGAGCTTGGTGGTCATCGCTGGGATTGGCGCCGCTCCGGCAGGAGATGCCGTACTCGATCCTGCACAGATCATGGAGCAACTGAGTCCGGTCACAACGTTGCTCGCTTGGTTAGGATCGATCAATGTCCTGCTCGGCCTTTTCAATCTGATTCCAGGCTTCCCACTGGATGGAGGGCGGGTGGTACGCTCGGTCTTTTGGGCAATCACCGACGACCTGCGGCGGGCCACGCGCTGGGCCTCGTGGATCGGCCAAGGGATTGCTTGGCTGATGATCGGGGCCGGCATTGCCATGATCTTTGGGGTGCAAATCCCCTTCTTCGGCCAAGGATTCTTGGGAGGTCTGTGGCTGGCCTTCATCGGTTGGTTCCTGAACAGCAGTGCCATCACCAGCTACCGGCAAGTCGTGGTCCAGGACATCTTGGAGGATGTGCCGGTGGAGCGGGTTATGCGTTCTGATCCAGCCTATGTATCGTCCAAAATCAGCGTGGATGCGCTGGTCCACGACGGTATTTTGGGCACGGATGACCACGCGTTTCCCGTGATCGATGACGGCCAGCTGGTTGGCCTGGTGACATTGGAAGATGTCCGGACGGTGCCACGCGGCGCCTGGGCGGATACAACGGTTGCTGACATTATGACCCCAGCCGGTGAGTTGGTCACTGTGAGTGCCGATAAGGATACCAGCGAGGCCATGACCAAGCTGCAGCGCCGTGACGTACGCCAGCTGCCTGTTATGCGGAATGGTTCGCTGGCCGGCCTGCTGCGCCGGCGCGACATCGTCAGGTGGCTGCAATTGCATTCCGAGATGGAGTCTAGATGACGGCGCACCGTCTGTAGACTGGGTTTCATGATAGACATAAGGAGCAGGTGACTATGAAAAAGGTGATAGGTCTCTTTGGCAGCCCGCGAGGTGGTGGAAACAGCGAGAAGCTACTGGACAGATTCCTGGAGGGTGCCCAAGACGCCGGTGCCGAGATAGACCAGGTCCATGTTGCAGAGTTGGGGATAAGGGGCTGGACACCTGAGGTTGAATGTGCAGATCCCGGCTTGAATGCATCCGACGACCCGTTCCAGCAGCTTTCCCAGGACCTGATTGCGGCCGACGTGATTGTCGTGGCCTCACCCGTGTACTTTCGCAATGTGCCCGCCCAGCTCAAGGGCGTGATCGATCGCGGTCAGTGCCAGTGGATCCGGAAATATGTCGATAAGGAAGCGCTGCCCAGTAGTTCGTCTGGGCATGACCGGCGAAGGGGCGTGCTTATCTCGACGGGGGGCAACGAGCGCGAGCACTTTGCGGGAACCATAAGCACGATCAAGAGCTTCTTTGACGTGTACGAGACAGACTATTGGGGCCAGCTTCTCTTCGGCGACGTCGATGCCAAGGACGAGATCGCAGATGAGCAAATGGCTCTCCAGGAGGCCTACGATCTGGGTTTCCGCGCTGTGGCTGAAGCTTGGGATTGAGGGGCAAGTAGTGCTCTCGTTTTTGACCGGCCAGGGTACAAGTTGATGAGTCGAGCGAGTAGGATATCCGTCCGGCCCGCCAGATGCTGGCCTATGCCCGACAGGCGGTTGAAGCTCGGACGCAGAATGAATAGAGAGGATAAAATGAGAAACAAAGTGCAATTTATCATTGTGGTCGCATCCGTGGTACTGGTTGGCGCCTTGCTGGTTCCGGCCCTGTCTCCGGGGCTGGCACTCCAAGAGGACACCGACGACGGCAGCTCGCAGCGCACTGTGAGCGTTAGAGGTAGTGGCCAGGTAAGCGCCCAGCCCGACACCGCCGTGGTGACGTTGGGCGTCCAGACCGAGGCTGAGGAGGCTGCCACGGCCTTGACAGAGAACAGCCAGCAGATGCAAGCCCTGGTGGCTGTCTTGCAGGATGCCGGCATCCCCGCAGAGGACATTCAGACGCAGGCTGTCCGCTTGTATCCACGCTATGAGGACTCCCCAAGCAGCGAGGGACAGCGAGAGTTGGCTGGCTACACGGCTACCAATATCGTCCAAGTGCAGATGCGGGACCTGGACGCAGTGGGCGAAACCCTCGACGCCGCCGTCCAAGCGGGTGGAAATCGCATCCAAGGCATCCGCTTTGAGGTCAGTGATCCGGCCACCTATTTGGATCAGGCCCGCGAGGCGGCATGGAGCGACGCCCAACACAAAGCCGAGCACTTGGCCGGCCTGGCCGAGCTCGAACTGGGCGAGGTGCTGACCATCAACGAATCGGGCACTGGACCACAGCCGGTTGTCGAGCGAGCACTTATGGCCGATACGGCAGCCGCCGTACCCATCGAACCGGGCAGCCAGACCATTGAGGTCGACCTGCAAATAACCTGGAACCTGAGGTGAGAAAAATGACTAAGAGAACCAAGCTAGAAGAACTCGACCTGAGTTTAGGCAAGCGAACCCGCCTGCACCGGCTGCTCTACGAGCACGGGCCGGGCAACGGCACTTTGCTGCTCTTGCCCATTGACCAAGGCCTGGAACACGGCCCCATTGACTTCTTTCCCAATCCACCTAGCGCCGATCCTGACTACCAGTGCCGGCTGGCCGCAGAGGGCAACTATTCAGGCATTGTCTTTCACGTCGGCTTGGCCACCAAGTACCTAAAGGAATATGCCGGGACGGTGCCTCTGGTTCTCAAGCTCAATGGCAAGACCAACATCCCATCGGATGCCGAGGCATTTTCAGCCCAGGAGTCGACGGTAGAGGATGCCGTGCGTTTGGGCGCCGACGCGGTGGGCTATACGCTCTACGTTGGATCGCCTGCCCAGGGCCGTGACTTTGTTCAGTTGGGACAGGTGCGGGCCGAGTGTGAGCGATATGGTATGCCGCTGATCGTTTGGAGCTATCCACGCGGTTCGGCGATCAACGCCAAAGGCGGGCGCAACAGTATCTATGCCGTGGACTATGCCGCGCGCCTGGCCAACGAACTGGGTGCCGACGTCGTCAAGCTCAATGTGCCCAAGTTCCGCGACCCGGATAACGCCGACAGCCCGGCTCCCTACCGCCAACTCTATGAAGAGTGGAAAGAATTGGACGAGGAGGAGGCCTACCGGTTGGCCGTCGAAAAGGTCGTGGCTTCGGCGGGTAAGACGATGGTCCTCTTCTCCGGTGGCAGCAAGCTGGGTGACGAGGACCTTCTGCAGAAGGCGCAGATCTGTGTAGCCTCGGGAGCCACAGGCCTGATCTTTGGTCGCAACATGTGGCAACGTCCATTTGAGGAGGGCTTGGCCATCACCCAGAAGGTCCAAGAGATACTCAGGGCGATCTAATCGTACCGGTTCGCAGCCCAAGCTGGTGGGCAAGTAGGAGGAGTAGGGACGCGCATAATGAAGGAAGCGATGCTGTACCAGAAACTGCCCGATGGGAAGGTGCAGTGTAATCTGTGTGCCCATCGTTGCACCATCGCCGACGGAAGCGTGGGCATTTGCCACGTCCGGGAGAATATGGCGGGCGTGCTTTACACGCGTGTCTACGGGCGAACGATCGCCCGGCATGTCGATCCCATCGAGAAGAAGCCTTTGCTACATTTCCATCCTGGCTCGACTGCCTACTCGGTGGCGACGCCCGGCTGCAACTTTCGCTGTCGCTGGTGCCAAAACGCTGACATTTCACAGGCGCCCCGAGAGGAACACTTCCTGCTGGGCGAGGCGATCGGGCCGGAGCAGATCGTTGCGGCGGCGCAACGGGCAGGTTGTCGGAGTATCGCCTACACCTACACCGAACCGACCATCTTTTTCGAGTACACTTACGATACAGCCCGCGCAGCCCGTGATGCCGGTCTGGCCAATGTCTACGTAACCAACGGCTACATGACCGGAGAGATGCTAGAGAAGATGCATCCTTATCTGGATGCAGCCAATGTGGACCTGAAAGGGTTCCGCGACCAGGTGTATCGCCGTTATGCTGGCGCCCGCTTGCAGCCGGTTCTGGATAGCCTGAAAACGATGAAGCAGTTGGGCATCTGGTTCGAAGTCACGACACTGGTGATTCCTGGCGTGAACGACGGGTCGCAGGAACTTCAGGAAGCCGCCCGCTTTATCGCCGGCGAGCTGGGGCCCGAGACGCCCTGGCACATCAGTCGTTTCACACCGACCTACCAGATGGTTGACGTGCCGCCGACGGCCGTCTCGACTCTACTTCGAGCGCAAGAGATCGGCCGTAAAGCAGGCCTCCGCTATGTGTATGTGGGGAACGTGCCTGGCGAGGCGAACACCATCTGCCACGTGTGTGGCCAACTCTTAATACGCCGCCGGGTCTACCAGATGGTGACCAATTATATTACCCCGGATGGCCGCTGCCCCGAATGTGGCACGCCGGTCGCCGGACGAGAAATGGCCGGGGCTGCCGTCGGTTGAGACCGGATGGAGAGACCGGGCCATCAACCAACGAGCGCAGGAGCAAGTGTTGCTCCCACCCTAAGCAACCCCGAAGGAGGATCTAAGAAGGTATAAGAGCAAGAGCGATCTACCCGAAACGCTGCGTGAGTATCTGCCTGAGGATCTGCAGGAGATCTACCTTGAGGCCTACCAGAAGTCCTGGGAGGAATACCAGGAGCTCCGTGGAGGAGATGCCGGTCAGGAGGCCGTTGCCCACCGGGATGCCATGATCGCCGTGAAACGCGACCACGTCTATCACGACGAGTCAGGCAAGTGGTACCGCAAGGGGGAAGTGCCGGAAGAGGAAAAAGAGCAGGGCCTCTTGGACAGCCTGAAGGAAACGATCGAGGACTTGTAATCACCAGCCACTGGTCGTGGGTGGTGGACAACCGGTTTCTGCATTGGGGGTTTCACCTTCTGCATTTACTGGGCACGTGAAATCCCCGGTGCAGTGTGTCGCCACTTGGTGAAAGGCGGAGCGAATCGTCAAGGATGGTTCGTTGGAGGGATACAGACTATGTACAGCAACATTGAGGATTTGCCCACGACACTGCGAGAAACGTTGTCCGAAGCAAGCCTGGATCTGTACCTGCGGAGCTACCGCAGGACATACGATACGCTTACTCTTGAAAGGAATGACGAACGATCGCGCGCATCGCTGGCCCATGAGAAGGCGATGTCCGTCGTAGAGCAGGAGGGCGTGTACGACGAGGAAGACGGCAAGTGGTATCACAAGAGCGAAGTGAAATAGATAGAGAGGGGTAGGCCTTGCCCATACATAATTCGGAAGTAGCCCAAGTCTTTTCGGAAGTGGCCGACCTGCTAGAGATCGAGGGGGCCAACGAGTTTCGGATTCGCGCCTATCGCAAGGCAGCGCGCACTATCCGGGGCTATCCGCACAGCATGTCGGACCTAGTCGAGGAGGGGCAAGATCTTACAGAGCTGTCGGGCATCGGCAAAGATCTAGCCAGCAAGATTGAGGAGATCGTCAAGACGGGTGGATTGCGCCAACTGGAGGAGGTCAAGCAGCGCACCCCGGCCAGCCTAGCCAAGATGCTCAAGATCGAGGGGCTGGGCCCCAAGCGGGTTCAGCAACTCTACCAGGAGTTGGAGATCACCAATCTGGATCAACTGGAGCAAGCCGCCAGCGAGGGCCGGATCCGGGATCTCGATGGCTTGGGCCCCAAAACGGAAGAGACGATCCTCCAAGAGCTTTCGAGGCAAGATTTCGAGGAGCAACGTACCCCTCTGAACGTGGCTGAAGAGATGGCTCGGCCGCTGGTGACGTATCTTGAGGATGCCACCGATGCGGACCGGATCCAGGTGGCGGGCAGCTATCGCCGCCGCAAAGAGACGGTTGGCGACTTGGATGTGCTGGCCATTAGCGACGCTGGCGAGGAGACCATCCAGCGCTTTGTTGAGTACGAAGACGTAGACGAGATCGTCTCTCAGGGTGAAACGCGTTCGACCGTAGTGTTCCGCTCCGGTCTGCAGGTGGATTTGCGGGTCGTACCCCAAGAGAGTTATGGGGCGGCCCTGTTCTACTTTACCGGTTCCAAAGATCACAACATCGCTGTGCGTAACCTGGCCCTGGAGCAGGATTTGAAAGTCAATGAGTATGGCGTATTCCGGAATGAGGAGCAGGTCGCTGGCAAGACAGAGGAAGGGATCTACGAACTCTTCGACCTGGCCTATGTTCCGCCTGAACTTCGGGAAGACCGCGGTGAGCTAGCGGCCGCCCGTGAGGGACGGCTACCGGAGCTGGTTACGCTAGATGATATCCGCGGCGATCTGCAGATGCATACCACTGGCAGCGACGGCGATGCCTCGTTGGAGAAAATGGCCCGCGCTGCTATGGAGCGGGGCTATGAGTATGTGGCTATCACCGATCACTCGCCCAACGTGGCCGTGGCCCAGGGGCTGGATGCGGAAGCTCTGGCCCGGCAGATCGACGATATCGACCGCCTCAATAATGACCTGGAGGGGATTATCATCCTCAAGGCCATCGAGGTCGACATCTTGCAGGATGGCTCGCTGGACCTGCCCAACGACATCTTGGATCGACTCGATCTGTGTATCTGCTCCGTCCATTCCTATTTCGACCTGTCTCGTGAGAAGCAGACGGAACGCATCATCCAGGCTATGGACAACCCATATTTCAACATCCTGGCCCACCCCACTGGCCGGCGGATTGGTGAGCGCGCAGCCTACGATGTGGATCTGGAGCGGGTGATGGAGGCGGCTCTGGAGCGAGGGTGCTTTCTGGAGATCAATGCCCACCCCGAGCGTCTCGATCTGGACGATGTGCAAAGCAAGATGGCCAAGGACATGGGCCTCAAGTTAGCCATCAACACCGATGCCCACAGTGTCCCGGAGCTCGACTATATGCGCTTTGGTGTAGGACAAGCGCGGCGGGGCTGGCTGGAAACAGAGGATGTGCTGAATACGCGGTCCTGGCCAGAGTTGAAGGCAGAACTGGAACGGTAGCCAGCCGTGCGACATTCGTAGTCGCTGGTCCAACTGAGCGACGGCCAGCCAACCCAATCGCAACGTAAGCCACCGATACCAAAGGCAATCCCAACCTATGCCTGCGCTCGCGATAGACGGCTGTGTGGTAAAATAGGGGTGGAGCGTGCGAATACATGCGCGTTTTGTGTGCCATTTCTGGAGCAAAACGAAAGGAGAGTCAGATGAGTGACAACAAAGGTGGATTCAGCAGTTTCTTGGCGGGGTTGTTCCTAGGCGGCCTGCTGGGTGGAGCAATCGCCATTCTCACAGCGCCCCGTTCTGGGGAAGAGACCCGCGAGCAGATTCGAGCCAAGGGTGTGGAGTTGCGGGATACGGCCGAGCAGACAGCGAATGAGGCTCTGATCGCGGTCAGGAATACGACTGACGAGCTGAGCAACCGTGCCGAGGAGCTCCGGGCCCAGAGCCAAGCCATGATGGATGAGGCGCAGAAGCAGTCGGCAAAGGCTACAGAAGAGCTCAAGCAGGTTGCTTTGGACGCCATCGAGGAGGTTAGGGCAGCAGCTGCCGAGACGAGTCCGGCGACGGATGAATCCACTACAGAGGCAGCCTAAGGGAGGAGCGTATGCAATTCAAAGCAGGTGCAAATGTTTTCACCGCTGATGGTGAGAAGGTGGGTACCATCGATCGGGTCGTACTCGATCCAGATACGAAGGAAGCAACCCATCTGGTGATTCAGAAAGGGTTCCTCTTTGCAGAGAACAAGGTCGTACCGATGAGCCTGGTGGGACCGGCAACGGAGGATCGGGTGACTTTGCGGGAGGATGCGAATGATCTGGGCGAGCTGCCCGAATTTGAAGTAGCTCACTATGTCCCTGCAGAGCCTGAGACTCAACCGGCGCCGGATGATGCGGATTGGGCCAGCCCCGTATATCACTATCCCCCGTTCGGTGCTTGGTGGACGACCATGCCGCAGGGCGGGTATGCCGTGCCGCCATATGTTGCGAAAATCGAGAAGAACATTCCCGAAGGCACCGTTGCTCTGAAGGAGGGGGCCAAGGTGGTCGACCGGGAGGGAAAGCATATCGGCGATGTCGAGCGCATCTTTACCGATTCCCTTGAAGATCGAGCTACTCACCTTCTCATCTCCGAGGGACTGTTGTTCAAAGAGAAAAAGCTAGTCCCAACCAGTTGGCTGCTCAATGTCTTTGAAGACGAGGTTCGCCTCTCGGTCGAGGCGGATGTTGTGGACAACTTGCCCGAGTATCAAGTGCAAGGCTGAACCCAGTCTTGCCTGAGGCAGAGTCGACGACGGATCTTGCTCGTTTGCGCAAGAGAATGGTGAACGATCAGCTGGCGATGCGCGGGATTCAGGATCCTTTGGTCCTTGAGGCCATGGGCACTGTGCCTCGCGAGGTGTTTGTGCCAGACAGCCAGGTTCAGTTTGCCTACGCGGATTCTCCGTTGCCCATCGGCGAGGGGCAAACCATTTCGCAGCCCTATATCGTAGCCCTCATGACGGAAGCCCTGGAACTGACACCCGGCGACCGGGTACTGGAAATTGGCACCGGCTCGGGGTACGCCGCGGCGGTTCTTAGCCGGATTGCCCGGCAGGTCTACACCGTCGAACGCCATTCGAGCCTTGCCCGGGCAGCGGAGGTGCGTTTCCGGACACTCGGATACGACAACCTCCAGGTGCATGTCGGCGACGGAACCCTAGGTTGGGTCGAGCAAGCTCCCTACGATGGCATTGTCGCGACGGCTGGCGGACCGTCGATTCCCCAACCGCTGCTAGACCAACTCAAGAGGGGAGGACGGCTAGTCATGCCGGTGGGACGGTCACCCCAGCTACAGGAACTCATACGCGTACGCCGACTGGCCGAGGATGGATATCGGCGCGAGGAGTTGGGCAGTGTCCGGTTCGTTCCTCTGATTGGCCAAGCGGGCTGGCCAGGAGCGTAAGGGAATGCGAAACAGTAGACATAAAATCAAAAAAACGGGCGTGAACCGGTCCGCAGAGGTGCTGAGCCCGGTCAACGGCCAGCGGTCATAAGTAGGAAGGAGATCTCAATCCATGACAAAGAAAGTAACGTGCAAAGAGTTGGGAATTAAGGACTGTGGGTTTTCAGCCAGTGGTGAGGCGGCTGGTGACGTAGTGAGAGAAATGGTCGAGCATTTGCGGGCGGAACATGCTATAGACATGCCCGATGCCAAAGTAACCCTGGCCGGTGAGGTGAAGGAGGAGCCTCTGGAGCGTGTAGATCCCGAGGTCGAATTGGTCGTCGAACGACTTACGAAGGCCCTGAATCTGGTTCCTACCGTGGAGCCCGAGCTGAAAATCCCCACTGCTCCGCCTGGTGGTCCACCCATCAACCCGCCATAGCAAAAACGCTGACACAGAACATAGGGCAAAATGCCACTGGCACCTCTACGAGACTATAGGGGC
>JASFOV010000140.1:0-9544 GCA_050116355.1 Anaerolineae bacterium | reverse complement strand
GGATCTCTTCCATGGCACCTTTGAGGCGTTCCTCGAACTCGCCCCGGAATCGCGTGCCGGCTACCATGGCGCCCAGATCCAACTGTACCACCTGCTTGCCGCTGAGGATCTCCGGGACATCGTCTTCCGCGATCTTGCGTGCCAGGCCCTCGACGATGGCCGTCTTGCCGACGCCCGCGCCGCCGATGAGCACCGGGTTGTTCTTGGTCCGGCGGCTGAGCACTTGGATCACGCGCAGGATCTCGTCGTCCCGGCCTACCACAGGGTCAAGCTTCCCTTCGTGGGCCAATTGCGTTAGGTCACGGCTGAATTTCTCCAGCGTGCGGTAACGGCTCTCGGCCTGAGGGCTGGATACAGTCTGTCCGCCCCGGACGTCCTTGACCGCTTCCATGATGCGGCTGCGCGTCACGCCCAACTCGCTCAGAATCCGGGCCGCTGGCGTGTCGCGCTCGCTGGCGATGGCCAGGAACAGGTGCTCCGTGGAGATATAGTCGTCCTTCAGCTTGGACGCTTCCTCGTTCGATTGATCGATAACCCGCTTCAGACGCGGGGTGATATATACTTGATTCACGCCGCGCCCATAGATCTGCGAGCGTGGCGTATTTTGCAGTTCGTCGTCCAGCCGGCGGTTGAGGAGCTCCATGTCCACGCCCAGCGTGTCCAGGATCTCGGGGATCACCCCTTGCGGCTGCTCGATGAGAGCCAACAACAGGTGTTCCGTATCCACCTGGCTGTGTCCGTAGCGCTGCAGGATCTCGTAGGCCCTCATGGCCGCCTCCTGAGCGCGCTCTGTGAATCGGTCAAATCTCATCATGATTGGTTACCCTCTTCTAGTTCCTCACAGAGGATCAAAGTCGAAGCCGGTCGCTTTACCTTATCGTATCACTGCAATTATACTTGTTTTTTCGTTTTCTGGCAAAGCGACCGGCCTACGCTATTCCGCTGGGACGGCCGTTCCGATCCGGTCAAAGATCAGCCGTCCGTCGACAGCATCCACTTGCACGCGATCGCCGTCCTGAAAGTCCCCCTGCAGCAGCCGCAGGGCCAGGGGATCTTGCACCTGGCGCTGGATCACGCGCTTGAGCGGTCGCGCGCCAAACGCTGGATCATAGCCCTGCTCGGCCAGCAACTCTTTTGCGGCGTCGGTCAACTCGATCTCCAACTGGCGTTCGGCCAACAGTCGCTTCAGATTCCGCACCTGGATCTCGACGATCTCCTTCAGGTGCTCCCGGGTCAGCGAGTGAAAGATGACGATCTCGTCGATGCGGTTCAGGAACTCCGGCCGGAAGTGCTGCCGCAGCGCGGCCATGACCAGCTCCCGGCGCTGCTCGTCGGTCTGTGCCTGGCGGCCGTCCATGAACTCGGTGCCCACGTTCGACGTCATGATGACCACCGTGTTCTTAAAGTCGACCGTCCGGCCGTGACCGTCGGTCAGACGGCCTTCGTCCAGCAGTTGCAACAGCGTGTTAAAGACCTCAGCGTGAGCCTTTTCGATCTCGTCGAACAGCACGACGCTGTAGGGCCGGCGCCGGACCGCTTCGGTCAGCTGCCCGCCCTCTTCGTATCCGATATAGCCCGGCGGCGCACCCAACAGGCGCGAAACCGTGTGTCGCTCCTGGTACTCGCTCATGTCGATGCGGATCATCGCCGCTTCGTCATCGAACAGGAACTCGGCCAGCGCCCGCGCCAGCTCTGTCTTGCCCACACCCGTCGGCCCCAGAAAGATAAAGCTGCCGATGGGCCGGTTGGGGTCCTGCAGCCCGGCCCGGCTGCGTCGCACCGCGTTGGACACCACGGTGATGGCTTCATCCTGGCCCACAACTCGCCAGTGGAGCCGGTCCTCCATCTTGATCAACTTTTCGATCTCGCCTTCCAGTAATTTGCTGACTGGGATCCCCGTCCAAGAAGAGACGACCTCGGCGATATCTTCGCTGTCCACCTCTTCCTTGAGCAGTTGCTGGCCGTTCTGCATCGCCTTGAGCTGGCTTTCCTGCTCGGCCAGTTGCTTCTCCAGGTCATCCAGTTCGCCATACTGCAGCTCCGAGGCCCGGCGGTAGTCGTACTGGCGCTGCGCTTCCTCGATCCGGTGGCGGATGGCCTCGATCTGCTCTTTGGTCTCCCGCAGGCTCTCGATGGCCGTCTTTTCCTGGTCCCAGCGGGCGGTCAGCGCCCGGCTCTCTTCTTGTAGGTCGGCCAGTTCCTTCTCCAGTTTCTTGAGGCGTTCCTTGCTGGCCTTGTCCTTTTCCTTCTTTAGCGCCTCGCGTTCGATCTCCAGCTGCATGATCTGGCGATCTACCCGGTCCAGTTCCTGTGGCTTGGAATCGATCTCCATCCGCAGGCGGCTGCCCGCCTCATCGATGAGGTCGATGGCCTTGTCGGGCAGGAAGCGGTCGCTGATGTAACGGTTGGACATGGTCGCGGCAGCGATCACGGCCGAATCCTGGATCCGGACGCCGTGATGCACTTCGTACCGCTCCTTCAGGCCGCGTAGGATGCTGATCGTCTCTTCCACCGACGGTTCATCGACCAGCACCGGCTGGAAGCGTCGCTCCAGGGCAGCATCCTTTTCGATATGCTCCCGGTACTCATCCAGCGTGGTGGCGCCCACACAGTGCAGCTCGCCGCGGGCCAGCATTGGTTTGAGCATGTTGCTGGCGTCCATGGCCCCTTGGGCTGCTCCAGCGCCGACCACCGTGTGCAACTCGTCGATGAACACGACGATCTGGCCTTGGGCGTCCGTGATCTCTTTGAGGGCCGCCTTGAGGCGCTCCTCGAACTCGCCGCGGAACTTGGCCCCGGCGATCATGGCGCCCAGGTCCAGCTGCACCAGTTGCTTGTTCTTGAGTCCTTCGGGGACGTCGCCGCGCACAATGCGCTGGGCCAGTCCTTCGACGATGGCCGTCTTGCCCGTGCCGGGCTCGCCGATCAGCACCGGGTTGTTCTTCGTCCGGCGGCTGAGCACCTGGATCACGCGCCGGATCTCTTCATCGCGGCCAATCACTGGGTCCAGCTTGCCCCCGCGGGCCAGATCGGTCAGGTCGCGACCATATTTCTCCAGGGCTTGATAGGTGCCCTCCGGCGTCTGCGACGTGACCCGTTGGCTGCCACGGATGGCCGTTAGCGTCCGCAGGATCGCGTCCTTGGTCAGGCCGGTGCTTTGCAGCAGCCGGGCCACGTTGCCCGCGCGATCTTCGGTCAGCGCCAGTAGCAGGTGCTCCGTTGAGATAAAGTCATCGCGCATCTCACCAGCGATCTTGGTCGCGCGGTCGAGTGCGCGCTGCAATTCGCGGGACAGGCTGGGCTGCGTGGCCCCACCATATACCTTTGGCTTGCGATTCAGTTCCTCTTCCACCTGCTGGACAACCATGCCCGGTTGCAGCCCCATTCCCTGGATGATCGCGGGTACGATCCCCTCCGATTGGCGTAACAGAGCCAACAGCAGGTGCTCGCCCTCGATCTGCCCGTGGCTGTATTCTCCTGCTATGCTCTGCGCTTGCAGCAGGGCTTCTTGTGCTTTTTCCGTATATCGATTCAAGTCCATACCCATTACTCCTTGAGACAAACGGTGCCTGTTTGTCCGTACCCGGTTTGGGTATAGGACAAAGCTGACACCGCAACAACTCGTGTCGGATTCATTCTAGTGGGTCCTCGTTAGACCAGCATGTGAAATGTGTTAGAGTAGCGTTAGAGATCTGCTAGCACAGATCGGGTGGTATTGGGGGAGGCTCGTGAGCAAGCCTCCCCAATGGACATCTGCCGGGGAGTTGCACATGCAGACAACCCCGTTCGCCCGGGCGGTGCGATGGTTGTCGAATAGCCGTTCAGTTGTTGTCTGCGGTTCTCTTCTGTTCTATGCAGCGGGTGATCTTGACAAACTCTCGGCCAAGAATTGCAGCACTTGCTGCCAGCTCTCGGCGTTCGCCCGCGCATTGGCCTGCGGGCTTCCACCAAAGGCCCCGACCGGACCGCTGGCCGGTGCTCGCCCATAGGTGGGCACGTAGGGCAGGCCATGGCAATGAGGCAGGCCGATCGCATGGCCGGCGCCGTCGTAGCAAACGTGGTAATGTGGATGCGCAAAGCCTTGTTGTTCCAAGCGGGCCATGATCCGATCGGCAAAAGCGGGCGAGGGGATGGCCTGATCATCCGCTCCGGTCAGTAGCAGAACCGGCCCATTGATACGTTCCACAGGAATCTCCGCTCTCTCCAGAACCGAGCCGTCCTCCAGCATCCGGAGGAGTATGGGCTTGATCGAAACCGGCTTTCGCGCCCGACTTTGTTCCTCGAAACGTCGTGCCTCCTCGGGCGTCAAAATGATCGGCACAAAGGGCAGGGCCTGTCCGTCATGGCAGACGGGCGGCCGGTTGTCGGGCCCTACACTGGTCACCATCCCTAATGGCACGTAACAAACCAGTGCCTGGACATCGGGATATGTCGTTGCCGCAAGCAAGCCGAACATGCCACCCAGCGACGTGCCGATGAGGGCTATCGCCTTGTCACCAACTTCTGGCCTGGCCTGTAGCCAGTTGATGGCTCGCCCAAAGTATTCCAGTGGAAGCCCGTGGGGTTCAGGTGGCAAGGGCTTGATCCCAAAGTAACCCAGGGCCAGCGCAACATAGCCCCGAGCGGCCAGCAATGCTGCCCCGTGCTCTAGGATGCCCCCGTCGCCGCCACCCAGGACGATCACGCCCGGATGAGGACCAGGTGTCGGAGGAACAAAGAGCACACCGGTCAAGCCCTGTTCCTGCACCACAAGGCGGGCCTCGCCGGGTGCTAGGAACAACCGTTCCGCCTGCGCCTCGGCGGCGATCGCCCCGTCTACCTCTGCGACAAAGTCGATCTGGATTGGATCCAGCGTTCGCTTGCGGAAGTAACACTCCTCGTCGGCGGCCGGATCGAGCTCCATTGACCAGATCAGCCCCATCGGATCGATGTGCTCGTAGCTGCCCACCAAAGGAGCTTGCTGGGCGAGATCCACGCAGCCGCAGCCGTCTGTCTCAAATACCGCGTACGATTCCCAGGTCCGGCCAAAATCGTCGTCTTGGGTCTGGGCATGCACCGTCACCCGCTGGTGTGGCGCAAAGCCAGTGAGCCGGATTGTCAAGGGCACGTCGGTCAGTGCGACGCGGGGCTCAATCTCGATCTTGCCCGGCCGCTGCAACGTGGCGCTCACTTCTTCCATCTCTTTAAGAAAGCTTCCATTGCCGCTTTTCGCTCGGGCTGTGACCAGCAGGCGGCAAACTGCGCCCGCTCCCAATCGTCGAAATCAGGTTCTTGGGCCGCGGCGAACGTTGCTTTGGCCGATTCCAGGGCCAGACCCGGCAGCTCTGCCAACGAACCAGCCAGGGCCTCGGCTTTGGCGTACAGGTCGGCCCTGGGCAGCAACTGTTCCACCAGCCCGATCCGCAGCGCTTCGTCGGCGTCCACCGCTTCGCCGGTGAGCACCAGTCGCTTGGCCGCGCCGAGCCCCACGACTCGCTCCAAGCGTGGGATCATTCGCAGATTGGGAAAGAGCCCGATCTTGACCTCCGGCGCGCCAAAGCGTGCTCCCTCGGCCGCCAACCGCAGGTCGGCCACCAGGGCCAGTAGCAGTCCCCCGCCCATCACCGCGCCATGCACCGCCGCCACCACCGGCTTGGAGCACGCTTCGATGGCGTCGTACACAGTTTCAATGGTCGCCAGCTCCTGCATCGTGGCCTCTGTCTCCTGGACGGCCATCCACGCGATGTCAAAACCGGCCGAGAAGGCAAAGCCTCGCCCGCCCAGCAGGATCGTCCGGATCTGTTCGTCCTGATCCAGTTCTTCGAACACCTGCTTCAGTTCGGCCAGGGCGGTGTCGTTGAGCGCATTCAACTGCCGGGATCGATTCAGCCATACCCAGGCCAGGGGCTCCTTCCGTTCCAGCAACAGCGTTTCCATGGTCTTCCTTTCTCCTAGAGACGCCATTTGGATTTTGGACAATCTCTGTCTGGTCGCTCCATCAGGTTGTCTGGCGACCAGAGCCGTCAGAGTCTCGAGAGGCTGGGATCCGCAACAGCAGGATCCCAGCCTCGGCCCGTCCAGTCTTGAGTCGCGGGCAGGCTTATCGGTCCCAGCCACTCTCTGCCCGCAGCCGGGCCACTTCCTCCTGGGCCATTGCGTGGAGCTGCACATAGTCGGTCTTGGCCACGCGGTTCAGGGGCAATCCGCCAGGTTCCAGAATGACATAATGCAGTGGACGCATGTAGGCGGCGATTCCCTGGGCGTGCGCCTCCAGCTCCTCGGCCGTTAGCTCGACATCTGGCTTCTTCTCTACAAAGGCCACGATCGCCTCGATCCAGACATCGTGGTCCATGCCCACCACCCCGGTTGTGGCCACCTTGTCCCGTAGCTCGGACAGGTGATCCTCCACTTGCGCGGGAAAGACCAGGTAGCCCTTCGGTTTAATGACCCACTTGGCTCGCCCCGAGAAGTGCAGGCCTTGATCGTCACGGTAGCCCAGATCGCCGGTGTATAGCCACCCATCGCTGGACACCGCCTGGGCAGTGGCTTCCGGATTGTTGACATAGCCCAAGAACGTCTGTGGACCCTTGAAGCAGATATGCCCGCTCTCGCCGTCAGGCAGCGCCTCGCCCGCAGAGCCATCGTCGTTCATCGGCTCGCGGATGGTCATCGGGTAGACCGGCATGTCGTAGCCGACACCGCTGACCAGGAAATCGACCGAAGCGTCCAGCGGCGTATAGGTGCAGAACCCGGCGCACTCGGTCAAGCCCAGTCCGGTGGGATAGCGGGGAGCCATGGTCGCTACCTTTTCAACAAGCCGCCGTGGCACCTGCTGCCCGGCGCAGATGGCCAGCTCCAGGCTGGAGAGGTCGTATTCATCATAGTCTGGCAAGCGCCATTCCAGGTTGAACATGGCCGGGATCTGGCCCATCATTGTAACCTTGTGGTCCTGGATCGCCTGCAGTGATTTTGCCGGGTCAAAGATGTGGAGCAGGACGATCGCCCCTCCGTAGAAAAACGTTGTCATCATCTGCTCTGCCTGGCCGCCCACATGCGAGGGAGGCAGGTTGACCAGCATGCGCGTCTCGCCGTCCATGCCAAAAGCCGTGCCCAGGCACATGTTCTGGCAGGTAATATTGCGGTGAGAAAGAAGGGCCGGCTTGGGGTAGCCAGTGGAGCCCGTGGTAAAGATCACCTGTGCCCCGTCGTGTTCGTCGACGGCGGCCGTGGCCTGCAGATACGCGGCCAGGATTTCGGAATTGGCTGGATCTTGGGCCGCCTCCACGGCCAGCGTTTGGGCCTGGGCCGCCAGGGCAAAGGCCGACGTCGCGCCCTCGATGCAATCCTCAGGCGGCGAGAACTGGATCAGGTGCTCGACGAACGGGCAATGCGCCTGCACCGCTTTGCCCAGCTCGCGGAAATCAGCCAGGGGCGTCTCCCCCAGAAAGGCATAGCCTTTGGCCTGGATCAGGGTCAGGCTGCGGATCACCTCCGGGCCTTTCAGGCGCAGGTCCAAAGGCACGTGGATGGCACCCATCTTGAAACAGGCATATTCCAGGAAAATGTGTTCGGTCAGGTAGGGGAGCGATGTCGCCAAAAAATCGCCCTTGGCAAAGCCCATGCGCAGCAGCTGCATGGCCAGCGCCGTGGTCGTCTTGTCGAACCGCTCCCACGATACCTGCTCCCCGGTGTCGGCGTTGATGATGGCCAAGGCCTCCGGCTTCTCCTCGGCCCACTTGGCGGCGACCTGGTGCAACAGATGCCGGTCGGCCAACTCCTGCTCATAGTGCTCCAGCGTGCATTGTGGCACGCCGTTCCGCCTTTCCAAAGCTACCATCGTTTCTCCCTCCTTGTGTCGTCACACCATGTGGCTGTTCTACGTCCAGCCTTCAACAAGACAACCGGACGATTCTTCTATCTGCTCGGGCTTGCCCCCTATAGGGGCAAAGACAAACAGGTCGCCCCACCGTCGGCCTTGGCAAACTCCGACAGGGGGACCTCCAACACCGTAAAGCCCCGCTCCCGGATCAGGGCGGCGGTGCGTGGATAACCAGATGGGAAGATGACGTAATAGTCAATCGCCAGGGCATTGGCCGCGTAGGCTTCGTCCGGGGCCACGCGGATCTGCTCCAGGCCGGCAAAGGCCGGCCGGTCGGCACAGGCGTCGGTCGCCAGCAGCACGCCCCGGCCCAGATAGGTGCAGTCACTCAGCAGGTGCAAGCCCTCCTCCACCGGGAGGGACTCGACCGTCGCGCCCTCCAGTTCCAATAGATCGCGCAACTGGACAAAGCCGCCTCGATTGGTCCGCGCCGACAGGCCGACGAACAGCCGCGAGCCGATGATCAGCACATCGCCGCCCTCCAGCGTGGCTGGCGCGCGGATCTCGGCCAGGCGCTTGCGGCCGTGCAGCGCCCGCCGCACTGCTTCCTCTTCCCCGCGCCGGCTGGCGGCCCCGGGGCGGGCGATCACCGCCAAATCACCAAAGATCACGGCCGTGTCCTGCACAAAACAACTGTCGGGATGCGCCTCGTCACGGGGCAGCTCGATCAAGTCCAAGCCCGTGCTCTCCAGCGCCGCGCAGTACGCGGCATGTTGTTGGCGGGCAAGGTCCACATCGATGCGGGGTTGAGGATCCAGGCTGCTCAGAGCGTGGGCGAAACTGTCGCCCGGCGGGCGGACCAGAGCGTGGCGCATGCTACCTCCTGTGTAACGGCTTGCGGCAAAGGAGCTTGACCTGCCACCACGTGCCCATCTCCGGAGCTCCCGTCGAGCTATAAGCTCGGCGGTTGGCGAAAGAGTAGCTCATGACTGGTCGCGAGCACGTGAGGATTTGACAACAGCCGTGCTCCCATCTGCTTCAGCGGATACTAGCATAACACGGCACCCGGCGCTTGTCAACTAGTAGCGCGCCAGCCTTCAAATCCTTGGCAATTTCCTGTAGGGGCGAGGCATCCGCCGCATCGATTCCGGGTTGGGGCGGGTGCCTCGCCGGATGGCTTGGCCATTGCCTCCACACCAGTCATTGTGGATGCCTCGCCCCAACGTTCGAAGGCCCATCGCTCAGACTCAATAGCCCGTTGAGCGCTTGCAACGGGTCGCTCTCTTTAGCGAGCCCCCAAGCTCTTCAAGCTGCCAAGGCCAGTGATCCGCTTGCTGACCTTTGGAGCACCATAGTACGACACGTTGCCCACACTGCGGATCGTTGCCTCCAGGTCTTCGACTACCCAGACTGTAGCGCCTCCCAGCCCAGTGAGCGTTGCCTTTGCTCTTTGACTCTCCAGGTTGGGGGCATCGTAGCTGCCGGCACCGGTCATGTTGATCGTCTGCTCAGTCACCCGGCCCTCTACTTTGATCTGGCCCGCACCGGATAGCTCGATCTCCAGCCGTTTGGCGTCGAGCGACTCGACACTCAGCTGGCCAGCACCACGTAGTTCGAGTGCCACGTGATCGGCCTCCAGGTTGGCGACCTGTACGCGACCAGCGCCCGTAATAGCCAGAGCAGTAAGCTCTTTCACCTTCAGGTCGTATCTGACCCGCATACCGGCAAACCCAGTAGCAAGAGCCT
>JASFOV010000139.1:0-9580 GCA_050116355.1 Anaerolineae bacterium | reverse complement strand
ATGACCACTTTGGTGCCGCAGACCGGACATTCCTCTGGCATATGAAATTCTTGCTCCGAGCCGTCCCGCTGGTCGGGAATGGGCTTGACCACCTGAGGAATCACGTCGCCGGCCCGCTCGACCAGTACGCGGTCGCCGATGCGGATATCCTTGCGCTCAATCTCACTTTGATTGTGTAGGGAGGCCCGGCTGACTTTGACGCCGCCGATGTGTACCGGTTCCAAGATGGCCACCGGTGTTAGCTTGCCGGTGCGGCCGACCTGCACCTCAATTTCCTCTAGATCAGTCGTCGCCCGGCGCGGCTCGAACTTGTACGCCAGCGCCCAACGTGGATCGCGGGTCCGCGAGCCGAGCACCTTCCAGTCGTCCAGGCGGTTCACCTTGTAAACCACGCCATCGATCTCGTAGGGCAGCTCCTCGCGGACCTTGGCCATGTCCTGGTGGTAGGCCAGCGCCGCGTCTACATCTCCACAGACCCGGCTCCGCTCCTCGTTTACCGGCAGACCCCATCTGGGCAGTGACTCCAGCACCTGTTCGTGGGTCTCGAATTGGTGTGGGTCCGGATCAGCAATGGCATAGAGAAAAATGTGCAGCGGTCGCCGTGCAGTCACTTTGGGATCGAGCTGGCGGACCGAACCGGCGGCTGCGTTGCGGGGATTGGCAAAGGGTTCTTCGCCCTCCTCGGCACGCTGCCGGTTGAGATCCTCAAACTCGGCCTTGCGCATATAAATCTCGCCGCGCACAACCAGTTCCTCCGGAGCGGGACCTTTCTCGGGGCTGTGCAGTTTGAGAGGGACCTCCTTGATCGTTTTGACATTGGCGGTGATGTCCTCGCCGGTATCGCCGTCACCCCGCGTGCCGGCTGTTGTCAGGTGGCGGTCTTGGTAGATCAATTCCACGGCCAAACCATCGTACTTGGGCTCAGCCATGTAGGCGATTGTCTCGCGACCCAGTTCGCTCCGGCACGTCTCATCAAAGTTGCGAACGTCGTCCTCGTCATAGACTGCTTTGAGGCTGAGCATCGGCGATGGATGTTCTACCAGGCCCAGCTCTTGGCGAGGCTCGCCACCAACCCGCTGCGTGGGCGAGTCGGGCGTCCGCAGTTCGGGGTATGCTTCCTCGAGCGCCTGCAAATCCTGCATCAACCAGTCATACTCGGCGTCGGAAATGACCGGATCATCGAGGACGTAGTAGCGATGGTTGTGGTAGCGAATGGCGTCGCGCAAGGTGGCAACTGCTTCCCGGGCGTCGTCTTTGTCCTCGATGCTCTCCACATCGATATCTGGCGATTTCTTGTCGTCGGTCATTGTATCGACATCTCTTCCTATCCTGTCACCGAGCGATGGGCGATGGTCCGTCCCCGCTCCTTCTGATCTCTACGATCGCGCGAACCGGCCCATCAACTCAGCCACACCCAGGGTATGGTCGTGGGCCCAGTCAAGCAACTGAGCGCGCGTCGCCCCCGCCCCTAACGCGCACGGCGCGTCCAGAGCGTAGAGCCGCCAGAAGTAGCGATGTGTCTCGCCCATCGGTGGGCAGGGTCCACCGTAACCGACACCGCCAAAGTCGTTTCGACCCTGGACGCCGCCCCACGGGAAGCGACCCTTCGGTTCGAGTCCCTCGGGCAGTTCCTGCCTGTCCGCCGGGATATCGTACAGCACCCAATGGGACCACATCCCGTTCTGAGCATCTGGGTCATCACAGACCAGGGCCAAGCTCTTGGTTCCCTTGGGAACAGTCCTCCAGACCAGGGGCGGCGAAATATTTTCGCCAAGGCACGTGTATTTGTCCGGGATCGAGTCTCCAGAGTCGAATGCACTGCTCATCAGTTCCATTTCCACAGTTCCTTTCATGCGTTCTCGATGGCTAAATCTCCTGGGTCCCCTCGCCCGCCCAGGTTACGAACCCGGGAAGGAAAGGACTGACCAGGTCTGGATGCGCGGGCAGGACGCGGATGGAAAAGCCGTAGCGCCCGCTCCGCCGGCAGGGAACGCCTGTAACCGTAAACCGCTGCCCCTTGTCGCCACCGTCGTCGGCCGGCTGCATGGGGACGGCCTCCGCTTCGATGATCTCGTCGTCCCTATCCACTGGGCCAAAGTAAAACTCGACAGTCACGTCCTCAGGTGACAGTCCAGGCAAGCGGATCCATACCTGGGCAGAGATCTGGTCGCCGACCTGCAGTTCATTGATGGACTGCGCCTCGACGGCCACGATCTCTATCTTGGACCAATTCTTTCGGATGCCTGCCTTCCATTTCGCGAGTGCCTGAGCGCGCTTCATATCATCAGCATTGAGGCGCTGGGCCTGTCCAGCGGCTGGCAGGTAGAGGCGTTCGGTGTACTCTTGGACCATGCGATGGGTATTGAAGAACGAGCAGAGATCGCGCTGCGAGGCTTTCATCCGGTCCAGCCAGCGATGGGGCAGACCATCTCCGCCGCGATCGTAAAAGCTGGGAACTACCTCTCGCTCCAGCAGTTCGTAGAGAGCTTGGGCTTCGACCTTGTCCTGCCGCTCGGCATCGTCATAGATCTCACCCTGACCGATGGCCCAGCCCACCTCTGGCTCGTAGGCCTCGGCCCACCAACCATCGAGGATGCTCAAGTTGAGCACCCCGTTGGCAGTGGCTTTCATTCCACTCGTGCCGCTGGCCTCCCGGGGACGGCGCGGGGTGTTCAACCATACATCGCTGCCCTGCACCAGGTAGCGGGCGGTAGCCATGCCATAGTCTTCGAGGAAGATGAGACGCTGGCGAAAAGGCTCCTGGCGTGACAATTGCACGATGCGGGCAATGAGCCGTTTCCCGGCATCGTCCTTCGGATGGGCTTTCCCGGCAAAGATCATCTGCAACGGACGATCCTGGTTGCGAAACAGGCGAGCCAGACGCTCCTCATCGTGGAATATGAGGGTGGCCCGCTTGTAGGTGGCAAAACGGCGGGCGAAACCAATGGTCAGTGCCTGGGGATCCAGGGCTTCGTCAGCGGCGTCGATCTCGGATTGGGGAGCACCGCGCCGCTGCCGCTGCTGTCGCAGGGTGCGTCGCGCATAGGCGACCAATCGCTCCCGTCGCCTCTCGTGCGTACGCCATAGCTCGCTGGGTGCAATGCGTTCCGCGCGCCCCCAGACCGCCTCATCGGCAGGTTCCTCACGCCAGCGCGGCCCGAGGTAGCGGTCATAGAGTTGGTTCATTTCCAGCGAGATCCAGGAGCGAAAGTGGACCCCATTGGTCACGTGGGTTATGGGAATCTCCGCCTGGGGCACCTGGGGCCACAGCACCTGCCACATTTCCCGGGTCACTTTGCCGTGCAGGCGACTGACAGCGTTGCGCCGATCGGCCAACTTGAGGGCCAATGTGGTCATGCAGAACAGGGAATCGGTGTCGCGGGGGTCCTCCCGCCCCAAAGCCAGTAGTCCATCTTCGGATAATCCCACATCACGGGCATAGCCTCCAAAGTAGCGACGCATCAGATTCATGGGGAAATAGTCATGCCCGGCGGCAACGGGCGTGTGGGTTGTGAACACCAGGCTGGGCGCTGTAGCCTCGCGCGCCTGGGCAAAGGTCAGCCCGTGGGAGTTGACGAGATCGCGGATACGCTCCAGCCCCAGAAAGGCTGCATGTCCTTCGTTGAGATGGTAGACACGTGGTAGCAGACCCAGCGCCTTCAGCACGCGATAACCGCCCATACCCAACATGATCTCCTGCCGGATACGCAGGGTCCGGTCACCCCCATACAATTCGTCGGTAATGTCTCGATCCTCAGGATCGGAATTGGCCAGGACATTCGTGTCAAGCAGATAGAGAGGCACGCGACCGACCTGAGCTCGCCATACCTGGGCCACGACCTTGCCCCCTGGAAAGGGAACCTGGATGGTCAGCGGCACCCCCTCTGGATCCCGCTCCAGAGTCAGGGGCAGATTGTAAAAGTCGTTCTCCTCACGGAATTCCTGTTGCCAGCCGGCTTCGTTGAGATACTGCCGGAAATAGCCCAGCTGATACAGCAGGCCCACACCCACGAGAGGTAAGCCCAAGTCGCTGGCTGACTTTAGATGGTCGCCAGCCAAGACACCCAGTCCCCCGGCAAAGATCTCCAGGCACTCGGTCACCGCAAATTCCGCCGAAAGGTAGGCTACCAAGGGTTGATCGCCTTCCTTCTGGTGTTCGCGATGGAACCAGCTGGATTGAGTCGTCAAATAGTCATCCAGGCGCTCAGCAACGCGATCCAAATGGGCCAAGAAGCCCTGATCTTCTATGGCTTCCTCCAGGCGGGCTTGATCAACCGTACCGAGCATCAGCACCGGGTTGTGGTTGGTCGTCTCCCACAGGTCACTGTCGAGCCGCCGAAAGAGTTCAATGGTGTCATGGTTCCAAGCCCATCGCAGATTATAGGCGATCTCGCGTAGCGGTTCCAACCGCTCGGGCAAAGCCGGTTTGATGGAAAAGCTTCGAATTGGTTTCAACCTCTTCCTTCCTTTCTTGCTTTCTCCCGGATCCTAGAGGTAGAGAGTCTCTGTACGTTTCGGACGGCAGAGGATGCTCAAGCCTCCCCTCATGTTGTCCGGGTTCTACCCACCATCCGAGTCTCCGCCCGGTCGTTCCTGGCACGCGGGGCAGAAGTAGCCCGCACGGCCCGAAACCTTGATCCGCTTGATGCTGCCGCCACATTTGGGGCACGGGTGATCGGTGTGACGATAGGGGGTCAGGTACCCGTCAGGGAATTGCTCCGGGTCGGCCTGGTGCTCAATGGCTACGTGGAGCACTGTTTTCAGGCAACCGAACACGCGTCTGAGTGAATCGCTGTCCAGCTCATTCACCGGCGTCCGGGGATGGATGCCGGCCTGGAAGAGGATCTCGTCGGAGTAGACATTGCCAATACCGGCCATGATCTGCTGGTCCATCAACCCGGACTTGATCATGCCCCGCCGACCACTCAGAATCTCGCGAAAGCGCTCGAAATCAAAGTCGTCGGCCAGGACATCGGGGCCCAGTTCCTTGGCCTCGATCAAGTCTCTTGGATCATCCAGTAACTGGACCTCGCCCAGCTTGCGGGGCATGATATAGGCCAAATGGTAGCCATTTACAAAGTTGAACAGGATCTGATCGTACTCGGGCTCCTTATCCGGCTGTTTGTAATACTTCAGATCGCCCGTCATACCAAAATGCAGCATCAACCACTCGCCGTCGTCCAGTTCGACAAAGAGGTACTTGCCGTGGCGCCGAGTCCCTTTAAAGGTACGACCACCAAGCCTATCGTCCAGCTCGTGGGCATCCACACCCTCCAGCATCTGCTGGCTACGTACCTCGACCGCCTCGATCTCCTGGTGTAGCGAGGTAGCATCGATGTATTGTTTGTACACTTGGACATCTGGCAGTTCTGGCAAAGACGGCCTCTCTTTCTGCTTTTTTTGATCTCAGGGTATCTCCCTGACTGCACCTCACGGCGCCCCGTCAGAGGTTCAACTGTAGGCCCCTTACTACCGTTATGGCCTGTGCCACGGCGAACTGCGACAGGGCTTGGTTGGGCGTGCCGCCGGACATGGCTGGATCAAGTTGAGATCGGATGGGCCCCGTCTGCAGATTCCGTCAGATCTGCCTCTTTGAGAGGACAATGGAAAAGGCCGCCGCAAAGCCTGCGAGCAGGACCACGTTCAGCCACTCCAAGGAAGGCAGCCCTTCGAAGAGGATCCCCCAGAGGATTACCAGGGCGCCCAGAACCGACCACACGATCTCCATGATTACGATGATCCGCACCCGCGCCCAGGCAGTCTCGCGGTAGGCCAGCCACGAGCTCACGGCGAAACCAACCAGAGCCGCGCCGATCAGCCTCCAGGTCACGGTTTCCGTGATCACCATTCCAGCAAGATCGGTCCACACTCGAGGAGCCACCAGATGTTGGAGTCCCACAAGACCGGCGATGATCGCGTGGAACAAGAACAAGATCCGTAAGCCTGAGGTGATATCCTGATCCTTCACAAGTCTCGCTCGTCGCACCTATTCCAGTGTCGCTGCAATTCTCTGGCCCTCGCGGACCATCTGGCTGGTGAATCCCCATTCGTTGTCGTACCAGCTCATCACCTTGACCAGGTTGCCACCGACGACCTGGGTCATTTCCAGATCGACGATGGAGGCGTGCGAGTCACCGACAATATCAGAGGATACGATCGGTTCGTCGGTTGCAGCGAGAATGCCCGCATACTGTTCGCTTTCAGCCTCTTCGCGAAAGATCCGGTTGATCTCCGCAACACTCGTGTCGCGACTAGTCACAAAGACCAGGTCGGCGATCGACCCCACCACAATCGGGCCACGCACGGCCACACCATCAAAGGACCCTTCAAGCGCGGGAAGCACCTTGGTCGTGGCGATCGCCGCCCCGGTCGAGGTCGGCACGAAATTGGCCGCTCCGGCCCGACCGCGACGCACCTTCTTGCTAGGAGCATCCACAATGGCCTGGGAAGTGGTATAGGCGTGGATCGTGGTCATGATCGCTTTTTCGACCCCGATCCTGCGACTCATCACTTCGACGACGGGCGTGATACAGTTGGTCGTACAGCTTGCACAGGAGACCATCCGCGTCTGTCCGTCAGGCGTGTTGACACCGTGGACTACGGTCGGGACCTCGCCCCCTTTAGCCGGGGCGGAGAGGATGGCAAATTCCGCACCAGCCTCAAGGTGCTTGTTCAAACCTTGCTCGTCGGCAAAGAATCCAGTGCACTCAAAGACGATATCCACGCCCAGCTCCGCCCAGGGCAGCTGGGCTGGATCCCTTTCAGCATAGAACTGGTATTCTTGGCCATCAACCAGCAGGTTGCCGTCCTTGACCTCCACACTCTTGTCATAGCGGCCGTAGGCTGTATCATACTGCAGTAGGTATGCCAGATTGTCTAGGGGCGCAATGTCATTCACGGCCACCAGCTCCAGATCTGGGGTGTCGAGCAGTATCTTGAATGCTGCCCTCCCAATCCTGCCAAATCCGTTGATTGCTACTTTTTTCATGTTTCATTCCTTTCTACAATGATCACGTGCTATGTCTATCCATCAGTTGCGTATCAAAGTCTAGGGCTCGATCATCATCTCCTTGTAAAAGGGATTGAGATCCGCCGTAGGCCGGCCCTCTGCATCGGCGATGGGCCGATGGGCGGGTGGCGCCTGGTCGTAGCTGGCGCTGCGCCGGGTGAGGCGCTGGGCAAAGGTCGGCACTGCCCTGTTCTCCAGAAACACACCGGTCGGAATGCGATCGCCCCACTCGTGGGCCTTCTGCATGAACTCGCCCATCCTGGGCCAAAGCGCATCTGTGTCATCGTTCTCATCCACAACGGGGTCGTAGCCCTCGTCGGCCACGTCATATAGGCGCGGCCGGTACCAGTCCTTGTTGTGCAGGTTGTTGTAGGTTGGGCAGGGCTGGGCCACCTCCAGAAATGATAGGCCCGGGTGGTCGATGGCCCGCCGAATCAGGCTGGCCAGTTGGCGAACGTTGAAGGCATAGCCCCGTCCGATCCAGGTGAACCCGGACGAAAGGGCCAGCATCAAGGAGTTCACCCGGCCTTGCATATTCGGCTCGGGCAGACTCTTGGTCTGCAAGCCCAGGGGCAGCGTCGGAGAGGCTTGGCCTTTGGTCAGGCCATAGACCTCGTTGTTGAAGAGGATGTAGGTCAGATCGACGTTGCGACGCCCCGCGTTGACGAAATGTCCAGCGCCAATGGCCATGCCATCGCCATCTCCGCCGACTGCAACCACGGTTAGCTGCGGATTGGCCAGCTTGATGCCGGTGGCGTAGGGCAACAACCGGCCGTGGAGTGTGTGCACGCTGTAGGCGCCGATGTGGTATTGGGCTTTGCCCGAACAGCCAATACCGCCCACAAGGGCCACCTGGTGGGGTGGGAGTCCCTGCTTGGCCAGGGCCTGGCGCAACGCATTCAGGATACCAAAATCGCCGCACCCGGGGCACCAGTCAATGGGATGCTCTGGGGTGTAGTCCTTGGCTGTGATTTTGTTTTTTGGCATATGTTCTCCCATCCTGTCGCTACTCGTATGGATTGCGAAGTACGATCCGCTCCCCGGCCGAGCCATGATAGATTTCGTGCACGGCCTGGGTCAGCTCCCCGCAGGTCATAGGCCGACCGTTATATTTGACAATCAAGTGATCTGCCTGGCAGGCGGTCAGACCACAAAGCAAGCGGGCGAACTGCCCCGAGTGGTTCGACTCGACTACGACCAACGGTTGGGCATCGGCCAGCAGGGGTGCGATCTCGGCAGCTGGAAACGGCCACAGCAGCCGCACTTGGATGAGGCGTACCGGGATGGCGTCAGCGATAAGACCCTCCAGCGCCTCCAGGATGGCGCCTTTGTTCGAGCCCCAGCTCACAATGGTGAATGCCGCCGCTGGATCGCCATAGACGCGTAGCTTCTCCCCCAGCGGAATCTCGGCGGCGGCCAGGTCCAGTTTTCGAGCCCGTTTTTCCACTTGCTGCTCTCGGACCACTGGATCCTCGGTGACCAAGCCCACTTCGGTGTGCTCGGCGCCCGTCAGCCAGTGGGTGCCACCGGGCGTGCCCAGCAAGGGCCGGGGCGAGATGCCCGTCTCGGTTACGCGGAAGCGTGGAAAAGGACCCTGGGCCGGCCCGGTATCCTCAGGCTCCCAGATCTCGCCCCGCTCGATGCGGATCTCATCCGGGTCAAAAGGTGGCAAGCTGACGGTTGTCCGCGCAATGCCCTGGTCCAACAGATGGATGACGGGCATCTGATAGCGCTCCGCATAGTTGAATGCTTGGGCTGCGTCGTGAAAGGCCTCCTGCACGTCGCCGGAGGCGAGCACCAGACGGGGGAACTCGCCGTGCCCGGCATGAATAGCAAAAAGCAAGTCACCCTGCTCGGTACGCGTCGGTACGCCGGTCGACGGGCTACCACGCTGATAGAGCGTGACCACCACCGGCACCTCGTTGATCCCGGCCCAGCCCAAGCCTTCAACCATGAGTGAGAAGCCCGGACCGGCCGTGGCGGTGGCGCTGCGAGCGCCGGTCAGTGCCGCGCCGCTGGCCATGGTGATGGCCGCTAGTTCGTCCTCGGTCTGGACAACAACGACCGTTCCATCCCCACCATCTTGCAGGGGAACGGTGGCGTGCGCCTCCAAGTAGACGCTTTCGTCGGTGGCTGGGCTAATGGGATAGTAGGTCTGGAAGGCCAGACCAGCGGCCATCTTGCCCAACGCTACGGCTTCGTTGCCGCCGATAAGCATCATCGGTGCGCCTTCCCTTTGAGGACGCAGGCGATAGGCAAAGCCTTCGGCCTCCAAGTTTTTCGCTGCATACTGGTAGGCCAGACGCACAGCCTCCACGTTCATATCCACGACCTGGGGTTTAGCGGCAAAGATCTCTTCCAAAGCTACGGTAAGCGTGTCCGGATCGTACTCTAGCAAGGCAAAGGAGATGGCCACTGCGATGGTATTGAGTGCCCGCTCAGCCCGGGCTTTGCCCTCGATGTTACCGGCCAACATTTCGGTGATCTCGTCGTAATCGACGGCGAACGTATGAACCCCACGCCGGCGGGCATCCTCCAAAAAGCCGGCTGTAGTTGGTGGTAGAGTGCGAT
>JASFOV010000138.1:0-9595 GCA_050116355.1 Anaerolineae bacterium | reverse complement strand
GTCAATGAGGGGGTCAGGGTTGGCACTTCAACAAATCCGGGCACGTCACTGACCAGAGCCTGGACGGTCCCCACTGCCGCCGCGGGCCGGAAACTTGCCAGACGCTCCACCAGCCAAGAGCCGCCGAAATAAGCGGAGCCCAGAAAGACCACCGCGATCGATGCAATGAGGATCGGGCGGAGCCAATCTTGACGGAGGGGCTCTCCGCAGTTAGGGCAGACTTCCAGTCCACGGCTGCCCACGGAACCACAATAGCGACAGTGGACCTGGCGCGGCTGCCGTTGGGGCTTGCCACAATGGGGGCAAACGGCCTGCCCATCCAGCATCTCTGTGCCGCAACGACCACATTTTTTCAAAAGAACGCCCCAAACGCTTAGAAGAAGCTAGACCAGTCCAGCGATGGGACCGGGTTGACGACATCTTGCCAGGTAATGAAGAGCATCAGTGCCACCATCAGCATCAAGCCGATGAAGTGGACCAATCCCTCTTTGGCCGGATCGAGACGGCGCCCCCGGATGCCCTCGATGATCACGAACAGAATCCGGCCACCATCCAAGCCCGGCAAAGGCAGCAGATTGGTTACCGCCAGGGCGACACTAAGCGTACCCAACATCTGCATGACGGGAAACCACCAACCGGTATCAAGCGAATACTCGACCGCATCCCCTACCAGCTGGCCCACGCCGACAGGTCCCACGGGACGCGCCATATCCAATGGGATCAAGCCTCTGATGATCTGCACAGGCACGGTAAAGATGAAGCCCGTCATGGTTACAACTTCTTTGGCACCTTCCCACAGAGCTTCGTACCACACGTAGCGCTTGAGCTCAGTCCGCGGACTCAGGCCAACGCCAATCGGCCCATCGCCCTCGGGCACCTCAACACGGGGCACAACGGGAATCTGCAGCAGCTCATCCTCCCGCTGCAAGGTCAGCACGATCTCTTCCCCCAGGTGTTCCTGCGTGTACTGCTGGAGATCGACAATGGTCAAAATGTCGGTATCGTCCGCTTTCAGAACAATGTCACCAGGCTCCAACCCGACTTGCTCCGCCGGTGAGCCAGGCGAGACACTGGCGATCACGGCATTCTCCGGGTCAGCCACGGCCGGCGCTCCCAGACCTAGGGCTATGGCAAAGAACAGCGCTGCGGTGAGGAGGTTCATCCCCGCTCCCGCCGCCAGTACAAATATCCGCGCGCGCTTGCTTTTGCTGGCCAAGCTGCCGGGGAACGTAGGATCCTCCTCGCCCAGCATCTTGGCAAAGCCGCCGAACGGAATCGCATTCAGTGAGTAGACGGTCCCTGGATCCAGCAATTCAATGCGACTGGCCTGCACAGCCCGCGGGTCGTCAGCACTGATCTGCTCAATACTGGCCAGCACCGTGCGCCCTTTGCCATCTACGGCCGTCTCATAGGCCACCAGCGAGCGGGCCTGGAGTCCTTCAGGCAGTTCAAACTTGCGGGGAATGATGATCTCTTTTCCACCAATGGCCAATTTGCCCTCACTGTGCCAGAAGGTGAAGAGGCGTGGCGGGTAGCCGAGGCCAAACTCCTCAACGACGACTTTGGAGCGCCTGGCGGCCAGCAAGTGACCCAACTCGTGGACGAACACCACGAGGCTGAGCACAACGATGAGGGCCAGAATAGTAATCAAGGCATCCTCCTCTACACCGCAGCCTGACCTGACTGCACTTCGTGCCAAGCCATCTGCAGTTTTTCGAGCTGTTCCTCATCGGCAGCTTCGGGATCATCGTCAAAGCCGGGCAGCTTAAGGATCATCTTGAACAGCTTGGCCATGCTGAGGTCCAGGGGATCCGCATTCGGATACGCACTGTTGAGCGCCCGCACCATACGCCCAAAATCGTCCCACTGGAGCGATTCCTGCGCTTCTACAGCATCCACCGGTTCCTCAACTTCCTCGTTCAAAAGAGCGGATGCCTTCCCCAACTCACCTTGACGCGTATAGTAGTCGGCCAACGTGGTCCGCAGGGCATCGGCCGCCAGCACCGAGCAATGCATCTTGATCGGGGGCAACCCATCCAGCGCTTCGGCGATGGCTCTGTTCGAAAGCTCCAGGGCCTCATCAATCGTCTTGCCCTTGATCAGCTCCGTGGCCATTGAACTGGTGGCAATGGCTGCCCCGCAGCCAAAGGTCCGAAACTTGATATCGGTGATCACATCGCCTTCGATCTTGACCGACATTTCCATAAGGTCGCCGCACGTCGGATTCCCAGTGCGCCCGACGCCATCCGCATCTTCTATGACACCCACATTCCGTGGGTTCATAAAATGGTCCATCACTTTCTCGCTGTACTCCAACGACTACCCCTCCAAACTCAGTTTTCGAAAAGCTCCCGATGCGCGCCCTACAGGGTTGTCACCGCGGGACGGTACTTGCAGACGACCCTTGGCTCCGGTTCCATCCTCGCGGGCAGCATCTCGAATACGCACCACAACAATCCTAGAACAGGTGATAGGCGACCTGCCGCACACCGCTCCCCGGTCCACTTACCAAGACGTCTTTGACAACAGGCAGGTTCCCCAACCTGGTCCGAACCTCTTCAGCATCGACCGCCTGGCAAATGCAATGCACGTTGGGGCCCGCATCCAGGGTAAAATACACCTGCAACCCATCGTCTCGCCAACGGCGCACTGCTTTCAGAACCACCACTGTCGCGGGTTCCCAATAGAGCAAAGAAGGCTGGGATGTCAGCATCACGCCGTGCATGGCCAGCGCATCTCGCTCGATGGCATCCCCCATCATTGCCAGGTCGCACCCTTGGATGCCCTGCTGCACCTGATCCAACCACACAGGAACCGCAGCCAACCGGGCTTGATGCAGCGGGCTGGTGGGTGCCAGGTCGTGACCCTTGTACGAACCAGTGTGTTTGTGTTGCCGGGTCACCACCGCGACAACATCGTGCAGGTCCCAATGCCCGGGCGGTGCTACCTGTCGGGCGTACGACGTCTGGTCCTCAGCACCCCGCCACAGGGTAAAGCCCGAGGGAACGGACCGGCATGCCGATCCAGATCCCAAGCGCGCCAGGCGCGAAAGCTCCTCCTCCGTCAGATCCAAGCCGGCAGCCTGCGTGGCTGCCAAAGACAACGCGGCAAATGCCGAAGCGGAAGAAGCGAGCCCTGTCCCCACCGGAAAGTCGCTGCGGCTGACAACCCACGCTCGATCCTCGAGGTTGGCCATGCCCCGAACCCGCTCCAGGTGATCCACTACCCGGGCTTGCGCCTCTTCACTGGCTGCCTGCCCGTCAATGACCACGGTATCGGTCAACAAACCCGGCCGGAATTCAACGGTCGTCACCGTGGTCAAAGCGGCCAGATTCATCGAAACCGACGGGTTGGCAGGCAAATTTAGTGCTGCGTCAGCCTTTCCCCAGTACTTGATGAAGGCTATGTTCGGATTGGCGACGGCGCTCGCCTTGGCCATCAGACTGGACCTTCCTGCTCATTGTGAACCTATCATAGCACCAATTAGGGGAACGATCAAGTTAGCTAGATTACGTTCCGACCGGTAAACCCCTACATCCGGTGAATACGAGTACCATGCTCCACCTGTTCCGGAGCCAACAACGCGCTCTGTAACGCCCCTGCCCGCTCGCCCGACAGGAGGTCGACAACAAGCCCGGGGAGGTCATGGGCAAGTTGGACCATCTCCTCCACTTTGGACAGCATCCCACCTGTCACGTCGGCCGCGTGAGAGCCACCCAGCAGCGTACGTACGCTGCTCCAATTCTCGGCAGTAATGTGGGAGATGCGCTGTGCCGACGGATCACGCAAGGGATCCCGCTCGTACACGCCATCGACCACACCAACGAGCAAAATCTGTGCCGGCTGCAAGCGGCGGGCCAGAAAGCCAAAGATCTGCTCGGTGGAGATGATGGTTCCTCCCTGCAGCTCATCGAGCGCCACATCGCCGTATAGCAGTGGCACCAGGCCGTGGGACAGGGATTGCTCGACCGGGGCCCAGTCGAGAGAGACCAGTTCGCCAGCCCGGCAACGCGCCGACGCGGACGGTTGCAGAGACCAGACAGGCACGCCCGCGGCCAAGAACGCATCGGTCACAACCTGGTTGAGCCGCGCGGCCACGGCCGCCACCTCCGCAAAACCGTGCCACTCCGCATCTGTACGCACGCCCTGGTGCGTCCCGTAGTGACCGGCGGCCACGTGCCCGAAAGAGCCGCTGCCGTGGCCCAGCACAAGCTGTAGGTCTGGCCTGCGCGCCAGAGCTGTGGCAACCTCCCCGGCCAGCCGGGCGATAACGGCGTGTCGCGCTGTCTCGGCCTTGGTCTTGTCGGTGATTACAGAACCACCCAGCTTCAGGAATACCAACTGGTTCATCGCTCGATCCGGATCCGCCGGCCATCGATTTGCACCCGATCGCCGGTCTTGAACTGGTTGATCTGCACCTGGTCTACCATCGGGATGTCGCTGATAATCGCGCCCACGGCAACGATAGCCTCGCTTTCGGCATTGACAATGGCCGCCGGTGCAGTTCCCCCTCTGGCCATCCGGTACAACGTGTAGGACCCCACCGTACTGCCCTTGCCTGTAGGAAATACCAGTACGCGACCAGTGACACATTGCCCCTCGAGGGGATGGCCGGGTTCGATCAGTACGCCCGAGTCGGGGTCCACTCCACCGAGAAAGCCGATGGGGGCGGGTGAGACCAACGCCACCCCTTCGGCTACCCCCTGTTTGACGACACGACCCGTGATCTCCCAGGTCTGCATGGCGTCGCCTTTCACCTGCCAGCCGCCGGCCAGCGACCCGTCACGGCTGCCTCGAGACACTGTTCCATCGAACCGAAGCGAACGGAGAGACCACTGTGGGACGGTGTATAAGACGCCATCTTGGCCGAGTTCGTCGCCATGGTGCGGTGGCCCAGGCTTGCGACCGGAGCTACCACCAGGCAGGTATCGGCCACCACACGCCCGCCTGCGGACTCGATGCGCTCGACCAGGCCAGCCCGTTGGGCCGCCTCTCGGGTGGCCCGCGCCGTGGTAATCCACAGCGCCGCCTTGAGCTGGCGCCCCCCCAAAAAAGTGACCACATCCTCGATCTCGGCCAATGATGCGTGAGGACAACCAATGCTCACCAGGTCGACCTCCTGTGCTGAACCGTTCAACGCGTCGTACGCCGGCCCGAGGTCGTCCACGACAAAGGAGTGGGCTCCTGAGGCGACGACATCACCCATCTCGGCCTCAGGCGTGAGGCCCTCCATGTGCCATAACGCCACGGCTCCGCTGGCGGCCATGGCTGCCCCGAAGGTCTTCCACACCCAGCTTCCAGGCTGCCAATCAAGCCGTGCACCAAAGCGGAAGTAGGGTACCCCGTTCCTGACCAAGCGGCCCACCTGGTAGCCCAGCGCGCCCAGATCCGCCTCAGTGCGTACCGGGCACTGGACATCGACCACAGCCGTCGCCCGCCGATTGGCATCCAGGTGCAGGCCATAGCGCGCGGTCCGCCCGGTGATGGCCGCCGCAAGGGCGCTGGGACCGCCCTCCCGGTTGGTGCGCGCCCCCAACATCGAGTTGGCAAAGCTGACCGCGGACGACTCGGCCCAGGCCACATGCTGACCAAACTGTGGAACATAGCCCACCAGGTAAGGGGTACAGGTGCAGGTCGGTGTGATGCCCAGCGAAACGTAGGCCTCGATGACAGCCGTCTGGCGCTGGGCAAAGTCCGGCGAGAAGCCCAGGTGGGACCAGTCCGAGAGATCCATACCCGCCGGATTGAGGGTCGCCGGCACCCGCGCTTGCGCTCCCTGGGCGGCCCACTCCTCCAGGAATGCGAGACCGGCATCACCCAGGTTTTTGTAGCTCACCCCGGACACCTGGACGCTCGTCACCGGCACCAAGTCCCGGGCACCATAGATCTGGCCCAGGGCGACAACGATCTCCATCGCCTTCTGGACTCCTGGCCCTGCACCGCCAGCGAGCATTTCTTTTTCCTGGGGAGTCAAGTTCAGTTGGGGGGTCACCGGCTTCAATCCAAATAGCAGGCCAGGTCCACTCCCTGGTAGCGGACTTTGTGAAACCCTTCTCGCTCGGCAGGATCTAACGGCCGGCCAGCTGCGTCCGTCCAAGGAATGGTTGCGTCCAAGCCCATCTTGGCTGATCGGGCTTTCTGTCCCGGCACCAGCTTGGCCGAGGGATCCAGACTGCTGCTGGGTTGATCCTCAAAGACCCGTAGGTCCCGGTCGGCTTGGAAGCGGGTGGCAATGGCCCACTCGACCGCCGCCGGATCGAACGGATCGACATCGTCATCGACCACGACGACATGCTTGAGCGAACCGTGACCCCTGAAGGCCGCCTCGATGGCAAGAAACCCGTCTTCCGGTCCCCGCTTGTTGATTTGCACCACTGCATGGAGCCAACTCATGCCACCGGGGGTGATACTCACTGCTCGACAGTCCGCCACCTCACTCACGGCCTGAAAGATGGTTGGTTCGCGCGGCAGGCCCATCAATAGTTTGTGCTCCAAGCCCCCGGGCAACAGGGCATGGTAGATCGGCTCCTGGCGGTGGGTGATGCAGTCGATCTCGATCACCGGTTGCTGGCGGACGACGTCCCAAGTCTCAGTGAGGTCGATGAAGGGTCCCTCAGCGTCCAGCCGAGAGGTGATGCGCCCCTCCAAGACTGCCTCGCACTCCGCTGGCACCTCCAAGTCAACCACCGCACAGCGGACCAAGGGGGTTGGCGCCAGGGCTTGGGCCACAGCCAACTCATCCGTCCCTTTGGCCGGACTCATGGCCGCCGCAAGCAACACGTGAATGGGCACACCCAGACAGACCGCAACCTCAAGGTCCCGGCCCGCGGCGATCGCCTTGCGCCAGGCGGTGTCGGTCCCCCGGCCCTCGACCACCCGCGCGGCAAAGGTCCGCGGACCAATCTGCATCAGACGGTGGTAACTGGCATTGCGCCCATAGTCGGGGTCGCGAATGATGGCCACGCCGGAGGTAATGTAGGGCCCGCCATCGCCAGGCAGATGGCGGAGAAGGGGCAAGGCATCAAGATCCAGGGACCGGTCCACTACTTGCTGGCAAGGGGCCCCGGTGGTCATCGGCGGATCCACGGGGCGGTTCAGCGCCTCGACCAAGCGGTGCACGATGCCTAGTACATCGGTGCCCAGCGCCCAGGCAAAGTGCTCCCGCTGGGCGCACACCCCCGTCACTACGCGCCACCCGGTCCGGCGGACCGACTTGAAGAGGACGACCCGGTCCTGCAAGGCGTGCATCAGGCGCGCCATCTCCAGATGAGGATCTACGGGCCGGGCAATCGTTGTGAGCCGCTCTTCTCCGTCCGCCCAGTCCAGGAACCGCCGCAGATTCACGATGCGCTTCTCCACCGCTGGTACAGGCCATGCTCCAAGCCCAGCACATCCAGCACCTTGCCGACAAAAAAGTCAGTGACCTCAGCCACGGACTGTGGTTGAGGATAGTAGGCCACGATCGGCGGTAGGATGATGGCCCCGGCCAATTTGGCCAGCCGCATGTTCTCAATGGCCGGCAGCGAAAGGGGCGTCTCGCGGGGCATCAAGACCAGCGGACGCCCCATACGGAGCATGATCTCGGCAACGCGCACCACCAGGTCATCCGCATAGCCGTGCGCGATCGCCGACAGAGTCTTCATAGAGCAGGGCGCGACGACCATCGCATCCGGCGCCCGGGACGAGCTGGCAATGGGCGCCGCCATCTGGTCTACCTCCCAACGGTACTGGGCCGGCAGGTGCACCCCGGCTCCCAGCTCGTGGTCTATGACGGCCTGGGCCCCAGCCGAGACGAGCAGGTGTACCTGGCTGTCAGGTCGTTCTGCGAGCACAGCCAGCAAGCGGGCACCAATTGCTACCCCCGAAGCTCCGGTTAGGGCGACAACTATCTCCATGCGGCACTCCTAGAGCCGATAACAAAAGGATCACGCCACGATGCTGTGAGCGTGATCCTATCTGTTCTGCGCGACGAGGTTATTCTTCCGTTTCTTCTTCTTCTGCTACGACCTCGCCTTCCTCCAGCACTTCCCCTTCCTCGAGCTCAACCTCGATAAGCTCTTCTTCCTCTTCCTCAACCACGACTTCCCTCGTGGATACCGCACTGGCTACCACTTCACCGGGATCCGACACAATGGTCACACCTTCCGGCACAGTCAGATCCCTGACCATGATCGAGTCATCCAGCGTTTCCAGTACCGAAACATCGACCTCAATGGAGCTGATCAGATCCGTCGGCAGACATTCAACTTCGACTTCGTTCATGCCATAGATGACGACCGCCTCGCCTGACTCGAGCACAGGAGCCTTTCCGAAAAACTCAAGCCGCGGCGTGGTACGGACGGTTTCCGTCAGCCGGACTTCGTAGAAATCGACATGCAAGAGCCGGCCAGTGAGGATATCGCTCTGGACCTCACGAGCCAGAACCAGCCTGGGATCGGAGCCCTCACCGACGTAGAGATTGATCAACGTCGTCGAGCCTGCTTCCTGCATGGTCTTGACTAGTTCCCGCTCTTCCATCTTGATCGACTGGGACGGGTTATCCGGTCCGAAAACAACACCCGGAATCCAACCATCTGCCCGCAATTGTTTGACCTTCTTGCCGAGCACTATGCGTTCCTTTGCCTGCAAATCCACGCGTTCCATGGTACATCTCCCACTTTCACAGAATCAGACGGGCACGAGTCCCGCTCTTGCGCCAACTGTCCTATTCTAAAGCAGAACCGAGCTTTCGTCAAAAATGCACAGGGTCAAGACGATATGGATCCGAACTGCGTCCGTCGACTGGGTCACGGCCTGTGGTCGCGGGCGCAAGGGATCGGCCCCAGCCATGCGCACCTGGACCCTTAAGCTCGTCTTAAACTACTCATGAAGCCGCCGTAAAGCCTTCCACGCACGCAGATGGTATGCTGGCTGGTGTCTGGCGGGTGGGCAACTGCTGGCCAGGAGCAAGGTGACCGGGCAAGCGCCTCGCCCACCAAAACTGTGGGGAGTTCGTCGGCCCTAGATTGCTTGCCCGAGTCCTGGTTTTGCAGTATAATGCGGAAGCCTGTTCAAACCGCACCTGCGAATGTGTCGAGGCTCACCGAGAATCGCGGTTGTTTGGGCTATAATGGGTGAAGAATGGGGGGTCCATGCCCCCAGTGTTTTTGTGTGGAATGTGAGCATGAGATATGGCAAATAACCGTAGTATCCGGATCTTTCTTTTGGCCGTGCTCGTCACCGGCATGGCGTTGTGCGCCTTTGCCGCTGGGATTGGGGTCACTTGGTTGATCATGCATGACCGCAGTGCCAATGCTGAAGAAGAAGCCGAGTTTGGCGTGTTCTGGGAAGCCTGGCACCTGGTCGAAGATCACTTCTTCGGTGAGACACCGGCCATGCAGCAGGTCGCCTGGGGCGCGATCCGCGGCGCACTGGAGACCCTGGACGATCGGCATACGACCTTCCTGGAGCCAACCCCTCGCCAGCGGGAGAAAGAGGATCTCAGCGGACGCTTTGGTGGCATCGGCGCCTACGTATCCCAGGCAGAGGATGGGAGCATCGTCCTGGATCCAATGCCTGACCTGCCAGCGGAGCAAGCCGGCATTCTGGAAGGGGA
>JASFOV010000137.1:0-9674 GCA_050116355.1 Anaerolineae bacterium | reverse complement strand
CACGGCTGGCCGGCTGCCCGTTGTTCCCGTTCTGGCGAACTGTAAACAGAAAGGCGCCGCCGTCGGTGTGGCTCCCGCCCCGTGCATTCCAATACCGGTCCGCCACCGGACAGATCCGCTCGTCCGCAGCAGACAGGCTCTCCAGCGCGGCATCGATGGCCTGCTTCTCGGAGGCGATCAGGCCCACCTGCACCTTGCCCTCGTGCAGAGCAAACACCTGCGGCCGCAGCATCGAAGTATCGGTGATGCCCAACAGTTGCCACTGTCCATGCGTAGGCTGGCTGCGGGCGATGATAAAGAACCACGGCCCGTCGGGCGAGGCATGCAGATGCGTAGCCTGCACCGCTTTGTAGAGATCCTGTTTCGCCTGGGGCAGACACTCGAAATCCCGCTCGGTGGTGGGTGCCAGGGCCTCGATCGTAACCTCCAGCGGGTAGCCATAGACGCGGTCATACAGATCAAACAGCTGGGCACTGACCTCGGTATCGGTCAGAAAGAGGGGCACAATGTTGCGCTGCCGCAGGTAGGTGGCCACGGCGTGATAGTTGGCGAAATCGCCGTTGTGCACCAGTGCTTCGTTCAGCCCGATAAAGGGGTGCGCGCCACCGGGGTGCCATACGCGCCCCTTGGTGGGATAGCGCTGGTGGGCGATCCAGATATGCGCCTCTAGATCCTCGAGTTGGTAGTAGGCCATGGCGTGCTCGGCATACCCGACCAGCTTGAAGACCACCAGATCGCGCCCGTGCGACAGGACAAAGGCGCGCTTCTCGCCCAGGCTAGCGTAGTAGCGCTCATTCAGCCGGAAGCTGGTGCGGTAGACATATTCATCCTCTACCGCACGGAGATCCAGGTCCTCCAGTCCTGTCTCGGCCGCGAATTGAGACAGTGCCGGTCGCCTGGCGCGGACAAAATAGCGCCACACGTCGGGCGGCTTGACCTCGAGCCCGGGTACCTGGCGATAGTCATCCACAGTCGGGACAGGATACCCCTCAAGGACATCATAGCTATCGGCGAGGAGTTCCCGTTCCACTTCTGCGCGCGCTGCGGGATCGAGATAGGCAATCTGCAACAACGTAGCTTCGCGCAGCGTATCCGCCGAAACCCCCATCTGGGCTGGCGAGAGTCCGGCCGCGGCCAGACCACCGCCCTTGCCGTTGCCGCGGTTGTGCATCTGGCGCGCCGAGGCGACCAAGTGGCGCCCGGCCACAGGCACCGAGGCCGCCAGACCGACCACACCGCAGCCGCCTTCCATGGCCGCCTTGTGCACGGGTGGCGACGGCAGCTCCTCGATGAGCGAAGCGCGCGACGCGATGATTCTATCAGCCGGGGAATGGGCCATCATACCGCTAATCCTCCACGTAGACGAGTAGATCGGATCGCCCGCGCAAACCGGCCACACTGGCCAGTTCCAGGCGCTCCAAGATGTCAGTCAATTGGGCCCGCCACGATGCGTACATGTTGGCTATCCGCTGGCCGGCCTCCATCGGATCGATCTGCTGGGCCAGCTCGGGGTCTGTCGTGGCGATGCCAAACGGGCAGCCTTTGTCCCGTTCGCAGGTGCCCAGGCGCACACAGCCCAGCGCCACGAGGTCCGCGGTGCCGATGATGCAGCCGTCGGCGCCCAGCGCGATCGCCTTGGCCACGTCGTAGGCCGTGCGTACCCCGCCCGAGGCCATGAGCACCACCTCGTCGCGGATGCCCTCCTCTTCGAGAAAGCGGTGGACCTTGGGGATCGCATACTCCAGCGGCATGGCGATATTCTTCTTGGCGATTTCGGGGGCGGCCCCCGTTCCCCCGTAGGCACCATCCAAGTGGATGATGTGCGCGCCAGCATAGTAGCTGCCAACGGCGACCATGTCCACATCGGTGGGCGTAGCCACCTTGACCGAGAGCAGGGCGCGCGGGTTCACCGTCCGGATCCAGTCCAGGTGCTTCTTATGGTCCTCCACCGAGTAGACGCTATGAAAGGGAAAGGGCGAAAAGAGACTGGTGCCCCGTACGGCCTCGCGCATCTCAGCCACGGCGGTGGTCACCTTGGCGCCCAACAGGTGCCCGCCCAGGCCCGGCTTGGCCCCTTGAGCGTACTTGAATTCAACGATGCGCGCCCGCTGAATCGTCTCCTCGCGTACGCCGAACAGGCCCGTCGCCACCTGGGTGATCATGTGGTCGGCATAGGGCAGCAGCTCATCCGGATAGCCGCCCTCGCCGGTTGAGGTAAAGGAGTCCCAGTATTGCGCCGCCCAGGCCCGGGCGATCATGGTCTGCAGGCTGATGGAGCCAAACGACATGCCGGCGCCGTACCAGGGATGCGGGATCCGGATGCGGGGCCGGGCTGGGTCCCGCCGGTTCAGATCGAGGCCCAGTTCAGGCTGGGACCTGGTGGCTGCCCGCCCGTTGCCGTTGTTGGTGCCGGCCAACTCGAAGCTGAAACGCAGCCGATCAAATCCGCCGCCCGAGCGACCGGTACGATACTCCAGATTCGAGTCCCGAGCAGGCGGCTGTCCGGTACGGGCCTGTTCGGAGGTGGCCAGGATCAAGGGCGTCGGCCATCGCAGATCGCCCTCCAGCTCGCCATCCCCCGCTTCCGGCGCGGCCGCCTCCGGATGGCCTGCCTCAACGCGTCCCAGCCGGCGGCGAAAGGCCTCTTCCTCCCGCCGCTGAAAGATGGTGCGCCCCAGCTCGCCTCGCAGGCGGCGCACTTCACGCATCCCCATCGCGCCCAGCACTTCCAGCAGTTGGTCGCGCCAGGCCGCCATCAGGTTGACGATGCGCTGCGTGCCCCACTCGGGCTCGGTCTCGACATCCTCCACCGGGCAGGGACGGCGCACATCGGCCCACAGGGCACAGCCCAAAGCTACCTGCAGGACCAGATCGACAGCCACCGCATCGGCGCCACAGACCATGGCCTTGGGCAAATGCTCGGCGGCGGCGATCCCGCCCCCTACCACCAGGGTCACCTGGTCACGAAGGTTGGCGTCAACCAGCCGCTGATGGATCTCCTGCAACGACTCGGCCACAAAGCGCGGGTCATCGCCCTCCAGCTCATAGCCGACCTCGTCGGCGCACAGGTGCAGCAAGGCCACACCGCGCCCGGCGAGATATTCGACCCGCGCCGGAGCATCGGGTCCCAAGGGCAGACGTACACCGGCGACGGCATGGCGATAGCGTGAACCCACACGCGCGACAGCCTTCAGCACAGCGTCCAGATCCTCTTCGAATTCGGCGTCGATCTCGATCAGGCGCGCGGACTCCATCCAGGGCGCGTCCTCCTCACCGCCCGGGGTCAGGATGGGGGCGATGGCCGCGCCATAGTCTTTCAGTTCGGGCAGCCACTCTTCGGGCCGGACCAGGGCCACGGTTCCGACTCGTGCAGCAGCGCGGGCGATGGCCAACTGTGCGCCATAGCCGGGCAGGGGCATAGGCAGTGGGTCAAACAGCACCGGCAGGGGCAGCTCAACCTGAACGGGCAGCTCCGTCACAAGCCGGCCAGCAGCATCGAACTGCAACGCGGGTGGCCGCCCACCCATCACGATCGCGGTCGAAATATACTCACGGCCGTGGATCCCATCGCGGGTCGGACGGACGATCTCGGACATATCCAGCCAGATGGCATCAAAGCCCGGACCAGCAAAGGCCCCACCGTAGCCCGCGCCCGAGATGGGAATGCGGCCCGTCTCGGCCTGGTACCAGGTCTGGGTGATGACCTCGGCCGTCCAATGCTCGTCGCCGCCGCGCCGCCCTTGCTCAAAGGGCGCGTGGCCGTACTTGACGTAGTCGTCTCCGTCTTCCAGGCGGAACTTGGCCGGATAGACAAAGTCCGGCGGGGCAGCCTTGGTCGCAATGTGATAGCGGCTTGTCATGCTCGATCGTCTCCATCCCTCAATCTAGTCGTGCCTGTCTCCGAAAAGAGAAAAGCCCTTGGACAAGCACCCTGTAGGGTGCTTGTCCAAGGGCTTCGCGGCCCTGAATCTCTGATTATCGTGCTAGCCACACGGTGTCAGGTGGCCTCTAACACACGCTAGATTATACATCACATCACGCTCGCTGTCAAACCAGGATCCTGGAATTTCTGCAAAAACTGTAGCCCCTTGCGCTTAGCCCGCACTGGCTGCGCCGGCACAGGTGGCTAGACGCCGAACGGTCTGCAATCAGCTTGCCTCCTCCAGCAGGTCCCCGGCCACCTCACGCATGGTCCGCCGCTGCTGGCGCGCCTCATGCTGAATGGCCAGAAAGGCCTCGCGCTCGGTCAGGCCGCGTCGCTGCATTAGCTGGTGCTTGGCGCGCTCCACAATCACGCGCGCCTCCAAAGCTGCCTGGCGGCCAGTCGCTTCCTGGCGCAGGGCCGACCACTCGGCAAAACGGGCCACGGCCAGATCGAGGGTTGGTGCCAGATCAGCCTCACGCACAGGCTTGACCAGATAGGCCTGGACCGTCTCTGTGGCCGCCGCTCGCTGGACCAGGTCTCGCTCGCTATAGGCCGTCAGCATGACGACCGGTAGGGGACACTGCTGGGCGATGGCTTCCGCCGCTGCTAGGCCGTCCATTCCCGGCATCTTGATGTCCAAGATGGCCAGATCAGGCTCCTTCCGACAGGCCAATTGCAGGGCCGCCTGTCCATCCGCTGCCGCCCCTACGACCACGTGGCCCATGTCCCGGAGGATTGCCCGCAGGCCCATCCGGGTCAGCGCTTCATCATCAGCGATCAAGATTCGCATGTTGTGTCTCCCATGCACCCTACAGAGGGACCCGGATGGTGGCCGTGGTGCCGTCCTCCCCGACCAGGCTCCATGTCCCGGACAGATCTTCGCACACCAGGGTCTCGATCAGTTCCAGACCCAGCTGCCGGGGCGACTCCTCAGCGAGGCCCACACCATCATCCTGCACCTGGACCGTCAGCATATCCGGCGCCTGCTGCAGGGCAATCGAGACACGACCACGCTCGCGGCCAACAAAGGCGTGCTCCAGCGCGTTCTGCACCAGCTCGTTCACAGCTAGGGCCAGAGAGGTGGCCGCCTGAGAGGGCAGGGCCACCTCGTCTCCCTCCACTTGGACCTCGACGTGCACATCGGGGCGGCGCATATTGTGCGCCACAGCCCGGCTCAAGCGCGTCAGCACATCCTTCAGATCCACCAGGCGAAAACCGCGCTCCGATAGCACTTCGTGCACGGCGGCGATGCTCAGAATACGATTGACGCTATCGTGCAGGATCTCCTGGGCCGAAACCTCCTGGTCGCCACTCATCTGCAAGCGCAACAACATGGCCACGTTCTGCAGATTATTCTTGATGCGATGGTGCATCTCGCGCACAACCGCCGTATTACTCACCAGACGGGCGTTCTCGATAGCCAGCGCAGTCTGGTTGGCCAGCGTGACAAAAAGGGAGATTTCATCATCCCCGAAGTGATGCGGTTCGCTCGTGTAGCAGTTGAACACGCCGATGATCCGCTCGCGGACGGTCAGCGGCACGCTCAGCAGCGAGCACAGGCCTTCCTGGCGGGCAATACTGGCATAATGGTACCGGGGATCGGCGGTCACATCGAGTACCGTCATCGGCTGGCCGCTCTGGGCCACGCGACCGGCGATGCCTTCACCCAGTCGCAGCGGTGGTTTCTGGCGGTAGGCGGCGCTACTGTGCTGCGTCGCACGCAAGACGAGCTCACCGCTCCTGTCGTCGAGTAACACCAGCGAGCAGAGCCGGGCCTTCATCACCCGGGCCGCCATCTCGACAACAACCTCCAGCATCTCATCCAGAAACCGCGGCGAGGTGATCGTCTCACTCACTTCGGCCAAGGCGGACAGCTCGGCGATCTGGCGCTGCATGCCCTCATACAGCATCGCCTTCTCCAGAGCGCCCGCGGCCAGGTCGGCGATGAGGCCAACCAGTTCCACCTCCTCGGCGCTGAACTCGTGATACGCCCGGGTCTGGACATTCATGGCGCCAATGACACGCTCTTGGTTCACAAGCGGGGTCGCCAGCAGCGACTGAAATCTGGTTTCCTGAGTTTCCGGCAGGAATTTGAATCGTGGGTCACTTTCTGCATCAGCCACCGCAACCGGCTGGCCCGCCTGGGCGGACCAGCCCGTCAGCCCTTCACCCAGGCCTAGTTGCGCCTGGCCCACCGCTTCCTCGGCCAGACCCGTCGTGGCTTGCAGCACCAGCCGCTCCCCCTGCCGGTCAACGAGGTAGATGGAGCACGAATCCATGCCCATGACATCCGCCGTGCGCCGCGTGATCAGGTCCAGGGTAGCCTGCAGATCCCAGGCCGCGTTGATGGCCCGGCCGATTTCACGTAGGGCCGTCAGTTGCGCTGCCTTTTGTTGCAATTGTGCCTTCAGATCATGAGCCATCGACCGGTCCCCAGCATGCGAGCATGCGAGCCTCCGCGCCTAGTGCGCGGGCCCAGGTCCCCCTTCCCGGTAGTGATTGGTGATCGGCAGACGCCGGTCCTTGCCAAACGCCCGCTGGGTGATGCGGACGCCGGGTGGCGCCTGGCGGCGTTTATACTCCGCGCGGTCGACCATGGCCAGGACCTCACGCACCGTCTCTTCGTCAAATCCTAGGGCGACGATTTCGCGCAGGCTCCGATCCTCCTCGACGTAGGCGTTCAGGATTGGGTCGAGCACCGCGTACGGGGGCAGGCTATCGACATCCTTCTGGTCAGGCCGCAACTCGGCTGTCGGTGCCTTGTCCAGAATGCGCTGCGGGATCACATCGTGTCCGGCTGTGGCGTTGACAAAGGTTGCCAGCTCATACACCAGTCCCTTGGGCACATCCTTGATAACAGCAAAGCCGCCGGCCATATCTCCATAGAGTGTGGCATAGCCAACGCCCATCTCGCTCTTGTTGCCCGTGGTCAGCACCAACCAACCGAATTTGTTGGACAGTGCCATCAGGATGTTGCCGCGGATGCGAGCTTGGATATTTTCTTCGGTGACGTCGGACTCCTGCCCCGCAAACGGCTCTGCTAGCATATCCAGGTAGGCTTGGAACGTCTCATCAATAGGCACTGTCAGAAAGCGAATGCCGAGGTTGTGGGCGAGCCGAGTTGCATCCTCGCGGCTCTCACGCGACGAATAGCGTGAGGGCATAAAGACACCGGTCACGTTCTCGCTACCCAGTGCACCGGCGGCGATGGCCGCGGTCAACGCCGAGTCGATGCCTCCTGACAGACCAATAACTGCCTGACGAAAGCCGTTCTTGCGCATATAGTCGCCGGTACCCACCACCAAAGCTTGGTACACCTCGGCGACCGGCTCCAACCGCGGCGCGACGACCGCAGGAATCGAAGGCCGCTGGGTTGGCGCTCCCCGCGGCGGCAGATCCACAGTGCGGACGGTCCCCGTCACCTGGGTCACCCGTTGTTTCCGGCGCCGGGGATCGTGCAACTGCTGGCGAAAGACCGCTGCCAGGTCGAGATCGGCCACCACCCAATCCTCTTCGAACTGCCGTCCGCGGGCGACGCGCTCCCCTCGTTCGTCAAAGACGACGCTACCGCCGTCAAAGACCAACTCGTCCTGGCCACCGACCAGATTGCAGAAGGCCACACAGACCACATTGTCAGCCGCCCGGGTAGCCAACATGCGCTCCCGGGCCGATCCCTTGCCGGCGTGGTAGGGTGACGCCGAGATATTGATCACCAGCTGCGCACCGGCCAGCGCCTCGAGTTTGGCCGGACCACCTGGATACCAGATGTCTTCGCAGATTGTCACCCCTACCGTCGCTTCGCCCAGCGAAAAAACGACGGGGCGCTCCCCGGAACGGAAATAACGGTCCTCATCAAAGACCGCGTAGGTCGGTAGGTAGGTCTTGTGGTATTTGGCCGCTACCCGCCCTTCATGCAGCACCGCAGCCGCATTGTAGAGATCGTCAGAGCGGTCTACGAACCCAACCACGGCCGTGATCCCCGTCGTCGCGGCCGCGAGCCGCTCCACACAGTCCAGGTTGGCGGCCACAAAGCTGGGCTTTAGCAGCAGGTCCTCCGGTGGATAGCCAGGCACGGCCAGCTCAGGGAAGGCCACCAGGTCCACCCCCAAATCGCGGGCGTGGACTAGGCCATCTAGAATTTTTTGTTCGTTGCCGGCTAGGTCGCCGACCGTGGTATTGATCTGGGCCAGCGCAATGCGCAGATTCATCAGTTCCTACCTTCCGGGATTTTGTCGCACAGATGGCCAAGCAGCTGCCCGTGTCTCAGATTCTACCACGAGCCTCACAGAACATCAAAAAACGAGCTGGTTGACATTGGGTCAAGCGGAGTAGATCCTGACCGGAGGCGAGGTGAGCGAAGAACAGGAAAAAAGGCCCAACAGCTGGCTGCAGGGCCTTTTCCGGGGCTGCCACTAGACTGTTTCAGCGGCAGTCAAAACCACACGACAAGATATGCACAGCCTACAGGAACCCGTGCTCCTCCTTGTAGCGTGCAATCAGGTCCTTGATCTCGGCTCGCTCGGCGATCGCCTTCTCCGCGGGGGCCGCCATCTCCTGCTGCCAGGTGTCGGCCAGCACGGCCAACTCACCCAGATGCGACTCGAGCGGATCGAGGACATGCTCGATGAGCGGATCGATAAGCGCCGCCCCCAGACCCTCACCGTCCTCAGCGGAGAACCAGTCGGCACGCAGCGGTTCCAAGATATTGTCATTGATCCCAGCCACTAGATCATCTACGCTCGTCAACAGATCGGCCAAGCCTTCAAGCACATCGCGGATGCGGTCGCCCCAACCAAAGGGCAGATTGTCGAGAACCATGTCCGCAAAGTCTCTGAGCGCCTCGCCGACGGCGTTGTTGGTTGCCCTGTCCAGGGCGTTTCCAATGGCCTCCTCCACCTGGCTGATACCTTCGGCGACCTTGGTGACCTGGCTCTCCAGCCACAGGAGCGTATCCTGGGCGGTTGGCAGAGCGCTTTCCAGGGACAGCAAAGCCTCTTCGATCAGGTTCAAGCCCGCCTGCAACACTTCAGCCCCCTGCTCCACAGCTGTCAGCGGCAAGGCCAGGGCGCTCATCCCCGCCTGCAAGATGCCATCCAAGCCAACCTTTTCCAGATTCTCATAGAGGTCAACCAGGCCCTGTAAACGCTCGATCTCCGCTTGAGCCGAATCCAAGGATGCCTGGGCCTCGGCATCCGTTACTTGCCATACGGCGGCTCCCGTTCCAGCAGCGACTGCCAGACCAGCCGCCCCCCCAGCCACTGCACCGGTCAGGAACTTGCGGCGACTTACAAGCCGCGGATCCTCAGGCTCTGCCGTTTCCTCCAACATCCATTCCAAATTCTGCTTCTCAGTCATATTGTCTCCCTCTTTGCTTGCAACACAAATAACGGTCTATGAGACCAGGCAAACTCGACCCCTATACGCACAAGAGCCAGTGAGGTTGCAGCCCGACCGGTGCGATCTGTTCAGTAGATCACGCAGTGCAGCTTCCGGGCCACCACCTGCCCACTTGTTATGTCTAGCAGAAACAGCGCTTGGTACAGGAACGGTTCGGGAATGTGGGGTGGGTCGGTAGGAGACAACGTGGGCTGTTCAGGAGGAGGGGTAACTGGCCGGCTCTTGACCAGCACGTACCAATAGGTGCGCGAGGCTCCGATCTCGTTATTGGGCGGTGGTTCTGGCCCCATGCAACCGGGCGCAGGGTTGCCTTCGAATTGGGTAGCAACCTCTCCGCCCCGCACCTGGCGCA
>JASFOV010000136.1:0-9703 GCA_050116355.1 Anaerolineae bacterium | reverse complement strand
CAACAACCAGATACCGATACTGCAGGCCCAAAGTATCTCCCGCACAGTCGATGGCAAGCGTGTGGTAGACGACATCTCGTTCGAGATACAGGAGGGCAGCGTGGTGGCCATTGTCGGTCCCAGTGGCGCAGGCAAATCATCCCTACTGCGGATACTGAACCGTCTGGACGAACCGACACAGGGCACGGTCCTGCTGGAGGGTGTGGACTACCGGACCCTACCCCCACCCGAACTACGCCGGCGGGTGGGCATGGTGATGCAGTCGCCCAACCTATTTCCGGGGACCGTGGCGGACAACATCCGGTTCGGTCCACAACAACGTGGCGAAGAACTCAATCTAGATACCATCGAGGAACTGTTGAGACGTGTCAAACTGGCCGGATACGCCCAGCGCGACGTCAACAACCTATCTGTTGGTGAAGCACAGCGCGTGTCGCTGGCACGCACGCTGGCCAACTCGCCGACCGTGCTGCTCTTGGACGAGCCGACGTCGGCACTGGATGCCGACACCCGCGAAAATGTCGAAGATCTCATCTGCAGCATCATTGTCAAGAGCCAACTCACCTGCCTGATCGTTACACACGATCCGGACCAGGCCCGGCGCATGGCTGGCCAAGTCATGGTCTTGGAGTCTGGCCGGCGGGTGAAACTTGGGCCGGTGGGGGAGGTGCTCGATGCTTAGCCAGTTCATTCAAGAGCCACGCATACTGGGCATGGTCCAAGCCGCGATCACCATCGTGCTCTCATTGTCAGTGATCCTTCTCGCCCGCCGGTGGCGGATTCACCTTGAGCGAGACACCCTCATCGCCCTGGGGCGAGGCTTGGTGCAGGTCATCGCCGTGGGAGCAGTGCTATTACTGCTGCTGCAGGGTCCCCTGTGGACCAGTATCCTGGTGTTGTTGGCCATGATCATTCTCGCGGCAACCATCGCCACCCGCCGAGCGGAGGGGATCTCTGGAGCGTTTTGGGTTTCTCTGTTTGGGATTGGGATCGGTTCCGGGGTGGTGATCGCCGGAATGACGTGGCTGGGTGTGATCGACTCAGCACCCAGCTCGCTGATCCCGGTGGGCAGCATGTTGATCGCCAATGCGATGAACACAGGCAGTCTGGCGATGGATCGCTTCCGCAGCGAGATCCAATCGAATGTGGGACAGATTGAGGCAGCGCTATCTCTGGGCGCTGAACCGAAAGTGACAGTGACAAGGCACGTGGAGGCGGCCGTGCAGGCGAGCATGATCCCTCGCATCGATTCGCTGCGTTCGCTGGGCATCGTCTGGATCCCGGGGCTGATGGCCGGCATGATCCTTTCGGGAGAGGACCCGGTTTACGCAGCAATCTACCAATTTGTGGTAATTGCTATGATCTTTGCCACGGCGGGCATCACGTCTATCAGCAGCACGCTCCTAATCCGCACCCGAGCCTTTTCGTCAGCGCAGCAGTTGATCTTGCGCCCGGGCTCGGTGGACACGAGCGGGTAAGGTGGCCGGGAGCTTGCCAAAGACCAAAGCTGCTCCGCAGGTTCGTAGCCCCTGCAATCCGCTTGGCAACCGCGATTGCAGGCCGCATTATGCCCTAACGATTTGAGGCAAATCATGGATATCTCGCAGATCACAGACTATTTGTACATTGCATCTCAGTTGAAAAATGAGGACCTACCCGCCATCGAAGCGCTCGATGTGCGCTTAATTATCAACATGATCGCGCACCGGCGCGTGCCCAGCGAGCTGACCCAACCCCCGCGCACGGTCGTGTGGTTGCGCACGTTCGACTTTTTCCTGCTGCCCATCCCGGTCAAGACCCTGTACCGGGGAGTACGAGCAGCACTGCCCGTGATCCAAGATGGCCATCGCGTGCTGGTGTACTGCCAGGCCGGCAGACACCGCAGCGTGGCCATGGCTTCGGCGATCCTGATCGCCCGAGGCTATGCAGCCCAGGAGGCGATGGATCTCGTCAAGGAGCGCCGGGCAGTTGCCGATCCGGACGCCAGACATATCCGTCGACAGATTGAGAAGTTTGAGGTTTACTGGCACAAACAGAGCCAATCGAAGGGGGAGTCGGACACATGAGCAAGCGAATCCATGTGGTAGTCAATCCCGCCGCCGGCCAGGCTGAGCCGGTTCTCAATACGCTCAACTCAGTATGGGCGGATATGTCGATAGCCTGGGACGTATCGATCACCCATCAACAAGGCGACGCCACAGAGCAAACGCGCCAGGCTGTGGAAGCCGGAGTTGACATCGTTGTCGCCTATGGGGGCGATGGAACCGTCATGGAGGTGGCCAATGGCTTGCTGGATTCCGATGTACCCCTAGCGATCTTGCCAGGCGGAACAGGCAACGTGCTGTCGGTCGAGCTGGGCATTCCTCAAGATCTGGCCCAAGCCGCCCAACTGGTCTCCAACGAGGAGAGCAGGCGCCAGCCCGTCGACATGGGACAGTGCGGTGAGCAAGCGTTTCTCCTGCGAGTGGCTGCGGGCTTTAGCGCGGAGCAGATCCAGATGACCAGCCGCGAGCTTAGAGACCGCTACGGGAAGCTGGCCTATTTCATCGCCGGCCTGCAGGCCTTGCCTTCGGCCCAGATGGTCCGCTATGAGTTCACTCTTGATGGCCAACACGAGGAGTTCGAGGGCACCACCTGCCTAATAGCAAATGCTGGCAGCATCGGAGTACAGGGCTTTTCCTTGGTGCCGGAGATCAGCACTCGCGACGGGCAGCTGGACCTGATCGCCATCAAATCCTTCGATCTGGACGCGGTCTCCTCGGCAGCAGCAAGCATCGCTGGTATGGCCACCGATTCGGAGGGATTCCGTCACTGGCAGGCCCGCGAGATCACCATTGCCTGCCAGCCAGCCCAACCAGTGGTGGTGGACGGAGAGGATTGGGGCCAGACCCCGTGCACTGCACAGGTCCTGCCAGAAGCGCTCACGGTTCTCATTCCAAACTAGTGCAAGAAGCCGTCTCAGGGACTCCCCACCCAGTAGGGCTGCAGGCTGGCGGTCAGAACGGGATCGCGCCCGCAGATCCAAGGCAAGTCTATCGTGGCCTTGGCTTCGATCAATTGGCCATCGACCGAAACGGTACTCTCTAAGTCTACCCCAACCTGCAAGCCGCTCAACTCAAACGTGGGGCTAGCGATCAGATGATTAGAATCCCCCGGCGAAGTGGTGCCCTCTACCTCCTGCAGCGTGGCAGGAACATCGACTGTGCCGCAGACACCGCCATCGACAGTTAGCCCCTCTGCGAGGTACACAGTGCCTCCCACTCGATGACCTTGGTGAACCAGAGCCAGCAATATGGGCGCACTGCTATCGTGATCGGCCAGGACGCGCCCATAGAAGGCCCCCTGATAGGGACCTGCATCGGCTGAAGATGCTGTCTCCGGGGCGGCTGCAGCCCCGGCAGTCAGAATCGTTACCATGACCACTACATCCAATAGACCAAATACAACTCTCCTCACAGGTGTCCCCCCGCCTATTTTTGATCCCAATCTTGGCTTTGGCAACATTGTAAGCGATCATCAAGCGGGAGACCTTAAGAGCGGCTTATGGCTGCCTCAAGGCATTCTTAAACGGGACTCGGTCAGAACCTACCCTGCTACGCATCGGGCCACAGGTCAACCCAACGACAGGCCCGCTGCTAGGCATGCGGCCGTGGTGTGTGCAGTTTTCGATCTAGCTCAGCAGGAGGAGGAATCGAGGCTTTGGGCGGGAGAGAGCACCCATAGGAGCTTGCTGGCTAGTTGACCCGTCCGTTCCAGGTGGATAGCCCACCCCAATAGCCTTCTAGATCTGGTTGGGCCAGAGCAAACCATAGAACAATGGATTCCACAATTTTGGCAAAGCGCTCCACATCGATCGGCTTGCCGGCGTGGCGGTTCGATGGAGCGGTGTAGGGTTGCAGAAGCTGTGGCCCCTGCTGGGTAGTCGACAGGGCCACAACCGGAGTCCCTCGCAAGTCGGGATCTTGTCGAATGGCATCCAGAACCATCAGGCCACTGCCACCCGGCAGATCGAGATTGACGATGACCAGATCGGGCGAGGGCGCACCAGCGTACGGGCCGCCACGATGCAGGAACTCTTCCGCTTCTTCACCATCCCGGATGATGACCAAATTGCTGGGAGCAGCCGATTCCTTGAGGGCGTGCACAGCCAGATGTACACCTCCCGGATTGTTCTCCACCAACAGTATGTCAAGCGGCTGACCGGCCTTGCGGGTATCCAGCATTCGCTATCTCCTACGAGTTTCACATGCCCTGGGGGGTACGATGAGGTCATGCACCTTCTTCCAGGAATCCTTCGCTTGAAGGCACAACGGCCCTTTAAATACGACCTCAACATATATACCGCACACGGAGCCAAAAAGATACGGGTTGAGGCAGAGATTTCGTCGTTTCTAAGGAGAAGATTGGACAAAAACGACTAGGGGTGCTTTGAGTGCAGAATGATCGTTATGTAACTATGGATCGGATCGAACGCCAGTAGGATATCCAGGAGGATATCCCCTGTACGGATGTCCAGGTCCAACCCTGGACAACAGACAGATGCGCCTTGGGCCAGTCTGTGATATAATGACATGGGATTAGGAAGACGATTCTCCAGATTTGGTCGAATCACAGGAGTTGGAAGATGACGCAGAGACTCGCACCCATCATGGCCATGCTAGCGATTGTCCTCTTGGCCCTGCTATGGCCAGCATGGGAACAGGGAGTCTATGCTCAAATGCCCGAGCCGGAGTCGACGGGTCTTCTCGAGGAGATCGCGCCTACGCGCACACCCGTGCCGACAGCGACGCCGGGCATGATCGCCCGCGAGATAAACCGTGCCATTGCCAACACCGCCCTGGAGCGGACCCAGCTATTGGGTCTCTCCGTATCGGATTGGCTCAGCTTGGCGGTCTCTCTGGTTGTGGTCGTGATCGGATACCTACTGGGTACGTGGCTGATCCGGCGCCTCCTCCCCCGGCTCGCCCAACGCACACCGACTCAGTTTGACAACCAGGTTCTGGAGGGGGTCGGCCCTGATTTACGCTGGCTGGTGGTTCTGTTCCTGCTGGGATTCGCCACTCAGAGGCTGCAGTTTGTCAGCGTCGCGGTCAAGTCCATGTTGGCCGACACCTATTTTGTCCTGGGCCTGGCCATTCTCCTGCACATCATGTGGCGGCTCGTTGACTTGGCTGATGAATGGTACCGCGAGCATTTTGCCCAACAGGGCCGGCTGGCACAACTCGATCCGGTGCTCACCCTGCTGGTGCGCCTGGGCCGCGTCCTTGTGGGGGTACTGGGACTCACCATCCTGCTGTCGCACTTTGGCATCGACGTCACTGCCTTCGCCGCAGCCCTAGGAATAGGCGGCTTGGCCATTTCCCTGGCAGCGCGGGATACAATCGCCGATGCGATCGCCGGGTTCATCATCCTGGTCGACCGGCCATTCCGCATCGGAGACCGCATCGAAATTGAGGAGTTGGGCACGTGGGGCGATGTCATCGACATTGGTCTGCGCACGACCCGCATCCGCACCCGAGACAATCGCATGGTCATCGTACCCAACTCCATCATCGGTTCGAACCAGGTGATCAATTATACCTACCCCGATCCCCAGTACCGGATCCAGACACACGTTGGCGTTGCCTACGGCACCAACATCGAAGCTGCTCGCCAGGTGATGATCCAAGCCGTGAGGCATGTAGCCGGCGTGCTGCAGGACAAGCCAGTGGATGCCCTCTACATTGAGATGGGCAATTCGGCCATGATCTTTCGGGTGCGATGGTGGATCGAGTCGTACATCGACACACGGCGCATGTTTGACCGGGTGCATACCGCGCTACAAGAAGCCCTCGACGAGGCCGGCATTGAGTCACCGTACCCGATCCAGGAAGTCAGGCTTCACGCCAGCTCGGAGGCCGATACACCTCCGTCGCAGCTGTTGCGGCAACCCAGAGAAGACTGAGTGCGGACCCGGCATGGCCGTAGGATCCGAGCCATACGCTAGCTGCCTGGTGTCCTGCCGGGCCAGCCTCTCAGAAACAGGAGTAAGTCGATGAAACAGAACCTAACACGTGCGGCGGGCATTGCTCTAGTCATCGCCGGTATCGGGGGCATCCTGTTCAGTCTGCTGGGGCTATTGGTCGTGGCGCAAGTCAGGCCACAGATCGAAGCAACCGTGTTGGAGCAATTGAAGCTGGTTGATCAGGCCTTCGCAACCACGGCGGAAGGCCTGGTCGTGATCGACGCTTCGCTGAACGAGGCAAATGTCATCGTCGATTCGGTGGCCGTGACGATGGCTGGCGTAGGCCAAACGGTCGAGGATACGGTCCCCATGATCGATTCCACGGCCGACTTTTTGGGCAGGGATCTGACACAAACCCTCGAGTCGGCTCAGGAGACCCTGTTGGCCGCGTCAACTAGCGCCCAATTAATCGACGACCTCCTCTGGACGATCACAGCAATACCACTGATAGGTACAGACCGCTACAACCCCGAAGTGCCGCTGCACCAGGGCTTGGCCGAGATTGCCAACAGCCTGGATGGCATCCCAGCCGCCCTGGGCACGGTTGAGGAGGGGTTGACCGCCGCCAGTGGCAACCTAAGCGGGCTGAGAGAAGATTTCTCCGCTATGGCCGATGGTGTCGCGGCGATTACAGCCACCGTGGAGGATGCCCGGTCAGTAGTGCGCGACTACCAGCTGATCGTCACCGATGTGCAGGAACTGTCCAGCACCGTTCGCGAGGGAGTGCCTCGCTGGCTAGGCTGGGCCCAATGGGGCCTATCCCTGGCCCTGATCTGGTTGGGCATCGCCCAGATCGGGCTCCTCACACAGGGCTGGGAATTGATCGGGCGGAGTAGAGTCAGTGAGATAGCTGAAGGCCAGGAAATTGGTAGGGACTGAGGGATTGGCAGGACCGGATATACGAGCCAACTTTAGGAGAGAAGCATGAGCGATAGCCTCGATCAGCTTATAGATGAGTTCCCGGAACCGGTGCAGGATGCAGTCGCCGAAATCTGGGCGACCCTCCCGACCGAGACGCGCAGTGAGTTTCAGGGGGTCGTCAGCCAACTGCCCCAGTCGGTGAAACCACTAAAAGATGTACTCGACTTTGTGCTAGACCAGTACAAGCCGGTATTTGGTAACAAACGCAGCATCGCCATTATCGGCCCGGCAAACGTGGGCAAATCGACCTTGTACAACCAACTTGTTTCGCGCAAAGAAGACGAAGCCGAAGTGGGGCCGATTCCCGGCACCACGCGGGAAAACCAGACGGCTGACAGTGGGCCATTCACCATTATGGACACGCCCGGGGCGGACGCCGTCGGCGAAGTGGGCGAGCGAGAACGCCAGATCGCGCTGCAGGCGGCAGGCGCCGCGGACTTTTTGGTCATCATGTTCGAGGCGACCCGCGGCATCAAGCGATATGAAAGGGACCTGTTCGATACGCTACTGGCGTTCGACAAACCATTTGTGGTCGTCTTGAACAAGATCGACCTGATACCCAAAAAGTCTCAAGCCGACGTGCTTGCATCGGCCGCACGCAACTTGCGGCTGGAGCCCGGTCAAATCATCGACACCGTCGCAACTGAGGGCACCAACGTAGGACAGGTCATCCTGGCCATCGTCAAGTTGGAGCCGGAACTGCTGGCGGCTCTTGCCGAGGCTCTACCGGAATACCGGAGTAGGTTGAGTTGGCAACGGATCCTGCCGGCGGCAAGCGCTGCCGGCGCTGTGGGCCTGATTCCTTTGCCCTTTGTGGACCTCTTGCCCCTGCTTGGCATCCAGACGGGCCTGGTTCTAAGCTTGGCCCGCATTTATGGCTTTGAGATCACGCTGGCTCGAGCCAAGGAGTTGATCGCTACCTTTGGTATTGGCATGATCGCACGAACGGTCTACCAGCAACTGTCCAAGGTATTGGGTGCGCCGGGCTGGGTGCTGAGCGCTTCCATTGCGGCGGCTACCACCGTGACCATCGGCTATGGGGCGATGGTGTGGTTTGCCCACGGCGAGCGGCCGACTCAAGATGCACTGAAAAAGACGGTCATTGGGATCGCATCGTATTTGAGAGACCAACTCATCACATTGGGAACGCGCAAGCCAAACCAAGAAACGCTCCGGCAGCGCATCAGCCAGGCCCTACAGGACCTTCCCAGCCAACTCCGTCCGGACAAAGCCGAAGCGGGGCCAGCCGCCAGCACAGAGCCGAGGATCGAATTGATGGCCGAGGCCAGTGAGGAGCTGCACGCGAATGAAGGCCAATAGCCAGCCTGGCCCAGCACTCTCATTGTTCAGGACTGGGGGCGTTATCGTTCTGGCATAGCCAACCGGAATCGGTACCGGAGAACGTCATGGACAATCAAACATCGCGCCCCAAGCCCACTTTCCTGGTATGGCTAGCCGCTGCCCTGACCGCTCTCGCGGCAGGGGTCGCCGTTGCACTTTGGCGTCGCCAGCGACAGACTGCCACAACACAGCCGGCTGACCCCAAGCTTCTTTCACCCGGGGCCACCCTCGATCTGGAGGGGTTGAGCGAAGAAGAAGCAGCTGCTCGGCGCTTGGAGGGCCAAGACAATGCCCTGCAATTCAAGCCACCCCGCTCTCGAGAGGAGATGTTGCGTTCCAACGTCTACAACATCTTTAATCTAAGCCTGATTGGCCTGGCCACCATCCAACTCATGCTGGGCAAACCCCTGGACGCCCTGCTGAGCATCGCTGGGATCGGGATCAATATCGGCCTCAACATCGCCCAGGAGATGCTGGCGCGACGCAGGTTGGTCGAGATCGAGCAGGAGGCGCGGCCCCGGGCGACTGTGATCCGTGAGTCAAAGGCGTACAGCATCGACCCCAGCGAAATCGTGCAGGGTGATATCTTGGTGGCAGGACCGGGCGATCAGATTCTGGTCGATGGATTGATCCTAGGCGACGGGCAGATCACGGTCGACGAATCAATGCTCACCGGAGACAGCCAGCGACAGATCAAGAAGGCGGGAGACGCCGTCTTTGCCGGGAGCTTCTGTGTGAGCGGTCGTGCAGCATACGAAGCGCACAACGTCGGCCAACAGCGGCTGATCGTGACCTTGACCGACAAGACTCAGACAGCGGAAGAGGAACTCACACCCTTGGAGCAGATCATCAATCGTGTGCTCCGCGTTCTGCTGTTGTTTGTCGGGCTGTTCGCCAGTGTCTTTGTCCTGCGATACTTCCGACTGGATCCAGGCATTCCCACAGAAGATCTGCTCAGCGCTGCTTCGGTCATCTTTAGTATCGCACCGGCCGGGCTGTTCTTCATGATCTTGCTGACTTATGCATCGGGGACCGCTGATCTGGGCCGGCTGGGCGCCTTGGTACACCAGGCCCGATCTGTGGAGTCACTGGCCCAAACCGATACCGTATGCTTCGCCCAAGCTGGCATCCTGACGGGCACCCATGTTGAGGTGGACAGGGCGGACAGTCCTGAGGGGCAGGAGCCGATCGCTGAGTCGCGTCTGCGACAGATCTTGGGCGATTATGCGCACACCATGTCTGGCGGCAACCTGGTGAGACGATCCATGCGGGTTACCTTTCCCGGACAGCGACGGATCGCTCAGGAAGAAGCACCGCTCCTGTCGCTGCATGGCTGGAACGCCATCACATTTGACGACGACGACCTGCGTGGCGTCTATGTATTGGGCGAACCCGCTACAATGGCGGACCATCTCCTAGACTCAGGGAATGCGGAAG
>JASFOV010000135.1:0-9715 GCA_050116355.1 Anaerolineae bacterium | reverse complement strand
CGGTGCGCTGCTGGCACTGCAAGGAGCAGGCCCCCAGGACAACCGGCTGCTAGAAGCCCGTTCGGATGTGTTGTGTTACTCTACGCCCGCGCTGGAGCGAACGGTGGAGATCATTGGCCCGGTGCGGTTGGAGCTCTTTGTGCGTTCTACTCTGACCCACACCGATTTTGTGGGCCGGCTGTGCGACGTGGCGCCGGATGGGCGATCGACCAATCTGTGTGATGGCTTGGTACGCATAGAGCCGGGCCAGGGCGATGTCCAAGCGGATGGTAGCCTGCGGATCGAAATCGATCTGTGGGCCACAGCTCACCGCTTCCGGCAGGGGCACCGGTTGCGCCTGCAAGTGTCCAGTGGTTCCCATCCCCGCTGGAGCCGCAACCTCGGCACAGGCGAACCGCTGGCCACCGGCGTGCACATGGCTGTTGCCGATCAGACGATCTATCACGATGAGGCACATCCCTCGGCCTTGGTGCTGCCGGTTGTGTCCAGCCGGTAAGGCAGAATGGCTGAACGCGCCCGGGAGAAACAGAGTTGATCATGGAGGATAATCCGGAGCACAACGCACTCTGGATCTCCAGGACGACGATGAGGCGACACAGAACCCCGGGAAAGGGGCAAGAGGTCGAGCCATGAAACTAACTGTGCGCAGCTACCGGGATGACAGAGACTACTGGCGCATCCGGGCGTTCTTGCGCCGCGTTTTCTTGCTCAATGACCGGCGCGAGTGGAGCTGGCAGGCCTACCGCTGGGATTACTGGCGCTGGCACGGCGTCGAGAATCTAGGGCATGGCGACTTGGAGAAACAAGTCTTCTTGTGGGAGACGGACGACGGACAGATCGGAGCTGTGCTGAACCCAGAAGGGCCGGGTCACGCGTTTTTGCAGATAGATCCGCGCTGGCGGACACCGAACCTGGAAGAGCATATGATCGATATCGCCCAGGATCACCTAGCCCGTGACACTGAGGGGGCTGAACGGAAGCTGTGGCTTTGGGTCCACGAGCACGATCGTCAACGCCAGGAGATCTTGGCTCGCCGTGGTTATACCAAAGGGGAGTGGCTCGAGTACCAGCGTCGCCGGCTGGTGTCAGCGCCTGTGCCAGATGTGCCGGTGGCGACGGGCTACGTGGTCCGCGCCCTTGGCACGGTTGATGAGCTCCCAGCACGCAGCTGGGCCTCGTGGAGAGCCTTCCATCCCGATGCCCCGGATGAAGCATATGAGGGCTGGGATTGGTATCTCAACATCCAGCGCGCGCCCCTCTATCGCCGCGACCTGGATCTGGTAGCGGTCGCATCCGATGGCGAAATCGCATCTTTTTGCACTGTCTGGTTCGACGATGTGACCCGTACCGGTGCCTTTGAGCCGGTAGCCACCACGCCCGCGCACCAACGACGTGGGCTGGGCAAGGCGGTGATGTGTGAAGGACTGCGGCGGCTGGGACATTTGGGCGCGACGCTGGTCCTTGTCGGCTCGTACGAGGTACCAGCCCACGCGCTTTATGCCTCGGTCGGATTCACCGACTATGAGCTTGCCGCGCCATGGGGCAAAGAGCTGTGAGGCACAGCGCCCAGTGCCTGCGCCTATCAGAAATTGCAGCAGGCGCCCGACTATCGCCCCGGTCTCGATCTGCACACTACCAGTCCTGAGGGGCGCGATGTCTCGTGCTGCGTTGTGGGTATGGCGCCCAAGATCGCAGGAGCTGTTTCCAACCGGTGGGCATCGGTCCAGCGGTCGGCCCGGCTCATGTTATCAACTCCCGGGGTAGGAAATCGGCGCGGTTCATGTACTGGATGGCAAGCCCCTCAGCATTCACATCAAGGCGCGTGATGGCTGCGTTGTTGAGCGCAAACCAGTGGGTCTGCGATAGGTCAAAGATCCCCCGCAGCAAGAAAGCATAAAAGCCACCGTGGCTGATCACCGCAACGTGATCCTCCGTCTGACCATGCCGTTCTAACAAGTCACTCCAAAATTGCCGGGCCCGGAGATACCCCTGCTCGCGTTTTTCAGCAGGGCGATTCCACCAGCCACCCTCATCCAGCCGGTCAGGGAGCACTAGATCTGGAAAGCGTCTTTCAAAGTAGGCGCGGTTCTTGCCTGGCAGGCCGATCCGAATATCCTCTTCATCGTCCCTCTCCAGAATGCCGCCTACTTCATGCACCTCCTCCCAGGCGACCAGGGGCACGCCCAACGATCGGGCCACGACAACGCCTGTCGCCACCGAGCGGATCATCAAGCTGCAATAGAGATGGGTAATGTCAAAGCCGCCCAAGTTTTGGGCATCATAGGTGGAAGGTGCCTCGCCTGCGGGCAAGCCCGGCGCGTCGAGAAAACGGGCCAGATGCTCAGCTTGTTGGCGACCAGTCGGCGTCAAGTCAGGGTCTTCGCTCCGACCGGTAAAGGAACCGGTCTGGGCAAAGAGTGCATTGTTCTGGGATTGGGCATGCCGGATAAAGTACAATTGCATCGTTTGACCTCCATGGATTGGGGCTGCAACAACCCATTATACCATAGGCTAGTCCTGATGGAACTTTGGCTTTGTTCCGGGCGCAGCCACTTCATTGACACGCCTCTACCCAGGTGGTATACTGGGGCCATCACGCTGCACGACCGAGGAAAGGACCGTGAGAGCCATAATCCTGGACGGCGAACATCTGACCCTGGAGGATGTGGTTGCTGTGTCGTGTGCCCAAGAACAGGGCGAGTCCGTGGAGGTTTCTCTGTCACCTGAGGCGTGGCGCCACGTTCGCCGCGCTGAACGTGCGGTGCAATCCTTCGTTGAACGCGGTGAGATTGTCTACGGTGTCACTACCGGCTTTGGTGCGTTCAAGGATCGCATTATCTCCCCCGATCAGGTGACCCAACTCCAGCGCAATATCCTCATGAGCCACGCCACGGGCGTCGGCCCCAGTCTCAATCTGCCCACGACCGCGGCCATGATGCTCATCCGAGCCAACACGCTGGCCAAGGGCCATTCCGGCATTCGCACTGAGACCTTGCAGTTGTTGCTGGAAATGCTCAATCACGGGGTCTATCCCGTAATCCCCAGCCAAGGCTCGCTGGGAGCCAGCGGTGATCTGGCCCCTCTGGCCCACATGGCGCTGCCCCTCATTGGTCTGGGGGAAGCCGTGTACCAGGGCGAACAACTCCCGGGAGCCGAAGCCCTGGCCCGAGCAGGGCTCGAACCCGTGGAGCTGGGGGCCAAGGAAGGTCTAGCTCTGACCAATGGCACGGCGATGATGACAGCCGTCGGGGTCCTGGCCACGGTGCAGGCCGAGAACCTGGCCCTGGTCGCTGACGTAGCTGGCAGCCTCAGCCTCGAGGCACTGCACGGCACACCGCGTGCCTTTGATCCGCGCATCCATGCCGTCCGGCCCCATCCACGCCAGATTGAGTGCGCGGCGACCATCTGCCGCCTCATCGAAGGTAGCACCTTCACCCGGTCCGATGATCCCCTCAATGTTCAGGATGCCTATACCTTGCGCTGTATGCCCCAGGTCCATGGCGCGGTACGCGACGCCATCGCCTATGCCGGCTGGGTGCTGAATATCGAGCTCAATGCTGCTGTTGATAACCCCCTTATCTTTTTCGATGACGAGAGCGGCGAGCCAATCGTTCTCTCGGGTGGCAACTTCCATGGTGAGCCCGTCGCCATTGCGATGGACTATCTTTCGCTGGCCTTGGCCGAGCTGGGCAACATCTCCGAGCGACGGCTGACCCGCCTCACGGATGAAGCCAGCAATCGGGAGACGCTGCCCGCTTTTCTGGTCCAGCACGGTGGCCTCAATTCGGGCTTTATGCTCACCCAATACACCGCCGCCTCGCTGGCTTCGGAGAACAAGACGCTGGCTCATCCGGCCAGTGCCGACACCATTCCCTCTTCGGCCAATGTTGAGGATCATGTTAGCATGGGCCCTATTGCCGCGCGCCAAGCCCGCCAGATTGCAGGCAATGTGGAGCGGATCTTGGCCCTTGAATTGCTGGCTGCAGCCCAGGGCATCGATTTTCGCCGCCAAGTGTTGGGTCCGGAGGCCCGCTTGGGCCGGGGAACCGCTCCGGCCTACCATCTCATCCGGCAGCATGTGCCCTTCCTGGAGCAGGATGCGGTCATGTATCCGTACATCGAAGCCGTGCGCCAGCTTGTCGCCAATAGTGAGCTAGCCGCTGCTGTCCATGCTGCCCTGGAATAGAACGATACCAGTGCGCGCAAGGCAGTCTTGCACTTGTAGCTAGGCTGTGACGACCCGGCGCGCCCAAGTTTCCGGGAAGTGCGCGTTTACTTGCGATATGCCGGTGCCCCGGGGGTCTCTGCAATGGGTGGTGCTCACATCCTACGACGCTCAGCTTTGAGGCTCATTGAGCCTCGCGCTGTGCCCCCCCTTGATCCAGGATTCCGGCCGGCTGTGCTAGCCAACCGCGCATTCGCGCAGGCGGCAGAGTCCGATGGCGCGGGCGTGCCCCTCGTATTCGGCCTGGAGCGAGCCAACGGTGTGCGATCGCGCTTTGAGACTCGCGTGTTTTCAGCTGGACATCCGCAGGCAGCAGCCAACATCGGATATGCGGAGCGGTTGCTCAAGTTCCTTCTGTGGCAGCGTGGTGCTTGGCGGGTGTATGTAGGCGGACCGGCAGACCTGGGTCAGCGGTTGGCGGCGACCTATGCGCCTGGCGGGGAGCGAGCCTTTGATGCTCAATTCCTGGGAGAGCAGGTATACCGGCGGCCGTTCACCGTCGTACCCTGTGCAGCGAAAGCTGTGCCGACGGCGCGCGAAAGAGAGCAAGCCCTCGGTCGCCATCTCGATGGCTACCGCATCGGCTTTGACCTGGGAGCTTCGGATATCAAAGTCTCGGCCGTGGTGGACGGCCACGTCATTTACAGCCAGGAGATCATCTGGGAGCCAACGGTGCAGACCGACCCCGGCTATCACTATGATCTGCTCACTTCCGCCATCCGGATAGCTGCGGCCAGGATGCCCCGCGTCGACGCCATTGGCGGGAGCGGGGCCGGGATCTATGTCGATAACCAACCCCGAGTCGCTTCCATCTTTCGCGGCATTCCGCAGCAGCGTTTTAACGAGGTGCGTACCCTGTTCGCACGCATCCGGGATGAATGGGGCGTGCCTTTCCGAGTTTGGAACGATGGGGACGTCGCTGCCCTGGCCGGTTCAATGACTCTGGGTAAGGACGCGGTCTTGGGCATCGCTTTGGGATCTAGCGAGGCTGCCGGCTACATAACTAGGCGCGGCAACGTGACCGGCTGGCTCAACGAGCTGGGTTTCTGTCCCATTGATTACAGCCCCGGCGCTGTTGTGGAGACATGGTCTGGAGATCGTGGTGTGGGCTCCCGGTATCTCTCGCAGCAGGCTGTCTTTCGTCTGGCGCCGCAAGCGGGGATAGCGTTGGCAGCCGGGATGGCCAAAGCCGAACAACTGGAATCGATCCAGGTGCAATTGGAGGCCGGACACGAGGGTGCAGTGCAGATCTGGCAGAGCGTGGGCGTCTATATGGGCTACGCTCTGGCCCACTATGCCCAGTTCTATGATCTGGAGCACGTGCTCCTTATGGGGCGGTGCACATCGGGGATAGGCGGTCCGCTCATTCTTGAGAGTGCCAACCAGGTCCTGCAAACCGAGTTCCCTACAATTGCAGGCCGGATCGACCTCAATCTGCCTAGCGAAGAGACCCGGCGTGTAGGCCAAGCCATCGCCGCCGCCAGCCTGCCCGCCATCCTCTAATAGAAGCGCAGAGATTGGCAGAGGTGCGATCCCGGCCAGTTGGTTCAATGATGGCTGTCCTCTGCCGGGACCTGCCGCCCGGTATCATAGCCGGTTCTGCACAGCCCGGTCGGTCCCAGGGGTGCGTAGGAGGTGTTCCATGTCCTTTCTGCAAGAGGAGATTCAGCAACAGCCTGAAGTGCTGGCCACGCTGCTGGATCAGGAATATGGGAATGTGGCACGCATCGCCGACGATCTACGGGCGCGCAATATCAAGTACGTCATAATAGCGGCGCGCGGCACGTCGGACAATGCAGCCCGGTACGGCCAGTACATCCTTGGTGCCCATAACCGTTTGCCAGTCGGCCTGGCCACCCCCTCTCTGTATAGCATCTACGACGAACCGCCCAGGCTGCGGGCTGCCTTGGTCATCGGTATCTCCCAGTCAGGCCAATCTGAGGATATTGTGGCTGTCCTGAGGGAAGCTCGCCGGCAAGGAGCGGCAACGCTGGCTATGACCAATGCACCGGATGCACCGTTGGCCCGGCATGCTGATCATCTCGTGGCTCTGCATGCGGGGGATGAGCGTGCGGTGGCCGCAACCAAAACCTATACGGCGCAACTGGCGGCCCTGGCTCTGCTGTCCTGCGCAATGGAGGGGGATGGCCGGCGCTTGGAGAGGCTCCGGCAGATTCCACAGACGGTCGAACAAATTTTGGTAGAAGAGGCGCGTATCGCCGAAGCGGTTGAGCGTTACCGCTACATGGAGACCTGTGTTGTCTTGGGGCGGGGGTACAACTATGCTACCGCTTTCGAGATCGCGCTCAAACTGAAGGAACTGAACTATCTGGTCGCCGAATCCTACTCCTCGGCTGATTTCATGCATGGGCCTATTGCGGTGGTGGGCAGCGGTTTTCCGGCCATGGTCGTCGCCCCGTCGGGCAAGATGTTCAATAGCATGCGCAGTTTCGCCGTAGAGCTCAAGTCGCGGGGCGCCGAGCTGCTCATCATTTCCGACCGGCAAGACCTGTTGGGCGAAGCCGTCACCCCCTTGCCTTTGCCTGACTCTTTGCCTGAGTGGCTGTCCCCGATCGCCACGGTTGTTCCTGGGCAACTCTTTGCTCTGTACCTGACCTTGGCCAAAGGGCACGACCCCGACCAGCCACAGGGTCTACAGAAGGTGACGAGCACCCGCTAGGGGTGATCGTCCGTCCCAGACTTACTTTTCGAGATGCTCAACTAGCAGTGGTTCCGGAGGCCTTTGCTGTTACACTGCCTGTCTGAGCATCCCACCCGATTTCTCTGGGACTTGCTCACGGCCTCTACGAGCATCAGGTACTACTATACTTCCAGAAGCTTACGGAAGGCTTTCATAGCCCCTACCGGTACCTTTGGCTTGGGTCGCCAGGTGGGAGACCTTGGCGCTTGGCAGAGGACCTCATTTGTGTTAAGATACGAGCCATCTGGACGAATGAGGTGAAGCAATGCTGGCCAAACGGATCATTCCGTGCCTGGATGTGAAGGATGGACGAGTTGTCAAGGGCGTCCGGTTTCTTGACCTGCAGGATGCTGGAGACCCGGTCGAGCAGGCGATGGTGTATGATGCGGAGCGAGCTGATGAGCTGGTGTTTCTCGACATTACAGCCTCTCACGAGCGGCGGGACATCATGCGTGATGTGGTGCGCCGTGTAGCCGAAACGGTGTTTATTCCCTTTACGGTGGGCGGCGGGCTGCGGACCGTCGAGGACATGCGCCGGATCCTGGTCGCTGGTGCTGACAAGATTTCGATCAACAGTGCGGCTGTACGCCGCCCAGAAGTGATCAGCGAGGGCGCCAAACGCTTTGGCAGCCAATGCATCGTCGTCGCCATTGACGCCAAGCGGCTGGCGCTGGAGAGCGGCAAGCCGCTCCGCTGGGAGGTCTATATCAACGGAGGGCGATTGCCGGTCGGTCGCGATGCCGTCGAATGGGCCAAAGAAGCGGAAGATCGAGGAGCGGGTGAAATCCTGCTCACCAGTATGGATGCCGACGGTACCATGGATGGCTACGATGTGGAGCTTCTCCGGGCAATCTCGGGCATGGTGCGTATTCCGGTCATTGCCTCCGGTGGGGCAGGGACGCTGGAGCATTTTTACGAGGCCTTGACCGCAGGTGGGGCCAGCGCCGCCCTTGTCGCGTCATTGTTCCACTACAAACATCTGACCATTGGTGAGGTCAAGACCTACTTGGCCGGCCGTGGTGTGCCGGTACGGCTGTGAAGGAGGGGCTGACCATGACCGAGATCGATTGGGGCAAAGCCGAACTTGTTCCGGCGATTGTGCAGGATGCCTATACAGGCCAGGTGTTGATGCTCGCATATATGAACCAGGAGTCTCTGCAGCGAACGCTGACCAGCGGTGAAACTTGGTTCTGGAGTCGCAGTCGGCAGGAGCTGTGGCACAAGGGAGCAACTTCGGGGAATACGCAGCGCGTTCGCGAGATCCGTTATGACTGCGACGCCGATACCCTGTTGCTTCTGGTCGAGCCGGCGGGTCCCGCTTGCCATACCGGTCAGCAGAGTTGTTTCTACCGCCGTCTGCCCAATGAGGGCCGGGCGCTCCCGCCCCCAGCCTGGGGTGGGATCCTGCCTCAACTGGAGGCCGTAATCCAAGATCGCAAGCGCAACCCCCGCGAGGGTTCCTACACCTGCCAACTCTTCGATGCCGGGCTGCCACGCATGGCCCAGAAGGTGGGCGAAGAAGCGGTCGAGATTCTCATTGCTGCGCTGGCAGAGCAGGATGAGCGTCTGGTCAGCGAAGTCGCAGATTTGACGTATCACGCGATGGTGTTGCTGGCTGCTCGTGAACTGTCCTGGACCGACGTCGAGGCCGAGTTGAGCGACCGGTTTGGATAGTCGGCACTGCACGGGGCAACGGGATTGCTGCAACTTTATTGGCGCGGCTATCTCGTCCCTGCTCTGAATTCAGTGGCCTATTTAGAACGAGATGGAGGTTTGAAGGACCGGTCATGAAGACCAGTCGATTAGCCGGAAAAGCGGATACGTACCTGCGAAAGCTGTGCCTGGATATCCCTCACCGTCGGCTGGGGAGCCAAGGCAATCGCCAAGCCACCGACTTTTTTACCCAATGGATCGCCTCACTGGGGTTGGGGGTCCACCGTCAAGAGTTCGACTGCCTCGACTGGACCCATGGCACGGTTCGCCTGGCAGTCGATGGAGAACCATTCGCGGTCATGATCAGCCCCTACTCCTTGGGCTGCAGGGTCACTGCTCCTCTCATCGTCGCTTCGGCGTTGGATGAGCTAGAGGCGCTCGATGCTCAAGACAAGATCCTCCTGCTTCGCGGTGAGTTGGCCAAGGAGCAGCTGGTGCCCAAGAACTATCCGTTCTACGGCTCGGAGCGGCACCAGCGGATCATTCACTTGCTTGAGAGTGGTAATCCGTCGGCCATTATCGGCGCTACCTCGCGGAATCCCGCGACTACGGCCGCGCTGTATCCGTTTCCACTCATCGAGGACGGTGATTTCAACATTCCTGCCGTCCACATGACCGACGTTGAGGGCGACAGGCTGGCCGCGCACGCAGGCCGGGCTGCTACACTGGTGATTGAGGCGACCCGCATCCCATCCCAAGGCTGCAATGTTGTCGCCCGCTGTGGGCCTGACGTTGGGCCCCGGGTGATTGTCTGCGCGCATATCGATACCAAAGAGGGTACCCCGGGCGCACTGGACAACGCAGCTGGGATCACGACACTCTTGCTTCTTGCCGAGCTACTGCAGGACTATGGCGGAAGACTCAGTATTGAGATCGTCGCCTTCAATGGCGATGACGACTACAGTGCTGCGGGTGAGATCGAGTATCTGCTGCGGAGTGGCGAGAGCTTTCACGACATCAAGCTGGGCATCAATCTGGATGCCGTGGGCTATTGCCAGGGTAAGACGGCCTACACGCTCTATGGCTGCCCAGAAGAGATGGCTGCCGCCATACGGGGTACATTCTCCAGCCGGGAG
>JASFOV010000134.1:0-9716 GCA_050116355.1 Anaerolineae bacterium | reverse complement strand
AGATCCAACGCCACCTCCAGGGGAAACAGGCTCTGCTCGGCGGTGTAGCGTTTCATGGCGTGAGCAAGCGTCTCATAGTAAGGAGTGTCGCGCAGTTGCTCCACCGCGGCTTCTACGCTCCCCGCTTTCACCATCGCCTGCGCCGGCAGGACCGGCACCGGACCGGACGGGAAGAGGACATATCGCACCCGATCCCACGATGCTCCGGTCACGAGGCCACGGAGCACGGCTTTCAGGTTGTCGACCTGCAAGTGGCGGCAGAACTGGGTCAGTAGTGGGCGGGCGTGAACCGGGGCCGACCCTATCACGGTACCATAAGCGTCGGCCAAGCGATCTCTGATCTGATAGACGGCCCGCCGGGGAGTCAGGTTTTGATCGTCTACGCTCGCCAAGTACGGACCATAGGCCGTGTCCTTGAGCAAGCCGAACAGAGCCACCAGGTCCGGAGCCTCATACAGCCTGGTCCACACCGGTGGAGCAAGCAGGGTAGACATCATAGCCCGTACCCGGGCATGAATCGCCGCATATCCAGAAACGCCGCCGGGAGGCATCAGCCCTGCTCCTTGCCGGCCACCTGGTGGAGCACGTGGCGTACCGCCTCATCGAAATGGTCCGCTGCCATGGCCTCCATGCGCTGGGCTTCCGCCTCGGCCTGAGCCTGGATGCGCGCGGCCTCCTCCTGGGCCTGGGCGTCGGCTACCAATTGGCGCGCCTCTTCCTGGGCATCGGCACGCGCCTTCTCGATGAGGGCCTGCGCTTCTTGCTCAGCCTGTGTCGGCAATTGGTCGGCCTCGCGCACCGCTGCCTCATGGATGGCCTGCGCCTGCTTTTCGATCTCGAGTACCTGCTGGATGAGTTTCTCGTTCAAACCATTCCCTCCCATGCGATACCAGACAGAAGCAGCCTACTTGGATCGAAACTTCATATCTCTGCATGGAAACGCCGGTAGCGCCTCGACGCTGCATCTGTCCAGTTTCAGGTACACGTGGTTCTCCCTGGACTTTGGCCATTTTCATGTGTGGATCAGAAGCAAGTGCTCTTTCGCGCGGGTTCAAGTGATTTATGCTCTGACCAGTGCTTGGTCATGTGAGCTTTTCAATCGCAATCAGCCGAATGTAGAGTGCTTTGCGAAATTGGCCAGAGTCCAGCTACCCGGGTACCCCGGCGCGCGGCAAGTTCGCCTGGCGGAATGGGCTCGTGCTTCACAGTGATCCACTTGGTTTCTGGAACATTGATAGATATCAGATCTGGATCGGGAGCGGCCAAGAACGACTTCCTTCGATTGACCGCAGAGGCAGTCCGCACAGTATACTTCGACCTTCAAAGGTATGTCCACATTGTCCCTACACCCTTCAAGTTCTCTCTATGTGCAGATTAAGGTCTTTGCCTTGGAGAGATTTGCCCCGCGCAGGGTTGCGATGCGGGCAATTGTGCTCTCTCTCCCGGTATATCAAGCGCTCATCGGCTCCCAAGGCCATTCAGGCAAATCACAACCCTCAAGACCATGATAGCACAGAGCACTGCTCTTGTCTTTACGTCCGATTAAAGCCAGCCTTAAGCTCGTCTTAAGTGCCGATCTTGAGGGTGCCGCTCTGCCTCGCCCGGAGACAAATCACGGGCATCCCCAACGCAGAAGTGGTTCCCCGTCTAGCCTACTCACAGGCATGCCGATCCAGCGTAGTGGCTGATACGGTAACAGCCACTTGGTATTGTTGTCGGAGATACAGCGTGCAGCTTGTACCTTATGCCCCGACAACCCCGTTCCCCAGAGACACTCCAAACGAGTCCAATGGATGACGATGGGAACGCGGCGCATTTCCTATCACAGAGTGTATCGCATGAATGGGACCCCGGCTGCGCTAGACGCGGCGTTCGAACATCAAGAAACCCATGGCTGTAGGCAGCAGGCTGCAAGGCACAGGTCTGCCTCAGGCGCACCTGCGCCCCGGCGCGGCGACAGATCCAGGTTGGCAAATCAGGGCGAAGGTGGTATAATGCCCCCCAACTTGACGCGAGGAGTCTGGCAAGCGTATGGACTTTGAGAGCATTTTGGCTGCGATTCAGCCATTCGTCATCATGATCGCGGCCCTGCTGGGCGCGACGGTGACCGCCATCTGGATCGCCGTCGTAATATGGGCCTTCCGCGACATCCGGGCCCGCACGCGCGACGTATTTGCCCAGATACTGGGCACGCTGCTGGTTCTGATCTTTTTGCCGTTCTTCCCCCTGCCGGGCTTGATCCTATATATGATCTTGCGCCCGCGGGAGACACTGGCCGAGGTGTACGAACGGTCGCTGGAGGAAGAGGCGCTGTTGCAGAGCATCGAGGAGCGGATGGCCTGCCCGGGCTGCAACCGGCACATTGAGGAGGAGTTCTTGGTGTGTCCCACTTGCCATACCCGCTTGAAAAAGGGTTGCCCTTCGTGCGGACGGTTGCTGCACCTGCGCTGGAACATCTGTCCCTACTGTGGGGCAGTGCAAACCGCAACCAAGGCCACGGCCACGCTGGCGCCCTCGGGAGCGGTGGAGGCGCCACGCATTCCGGCCGGGATGCAGGCCACCCTGCTGGAACCGGCTATGCAGGAGCGGGTCGAACCGGAGATGGAGACCCAGCGACAGGCACCCCGTGTTTCGGCTCCGCCGGCGGCGGAACCCAGTGAGGACATCGAGCCAGTGTCAGAGCCGGTCCAGGAACCTGAAGCCGAGCTGGAGCCGGAGCCAGAGGTCACGCCCGACAGCGAAGCGGAACCCGAATGGGAGGAAGGGATCCCTGCTGAAGGGGAAAACGAGGCTGAGGAGGAGGCAGACTCGGCTACGGAGCCCGAGACGGAGGCTGGCGCAGAAGAGGAACCCGCTGCGGAGGCCGAGCAAGAGCCACCTGGCGGGACGATGCCTCTCGGTCTGTAACACGGTACAAATCGCAACGCGCGGCGGGGATCCGCCGCGCGTTTTCTTTATGTCACATTACCCGGCGCCTAGGTCACTACTTCTATCCCGGCGCCCTCCACCACGTCCCCCACTCGCCAGACGGCCTGGCCCACCTGACGGTACAGCGCCTCCAACCGGTCGGCCTCATCCGGCGGCAAGGCGATGAGCAGCCCGCCACTGGTCTCGGGCGTAAAGAGCAGCATCTGCATCTCTTCCGGCAAACCATCGAAAACGAGGTACTCCTCAAAGGTTCGCTGGTTGTTGCAGGCTCCACCGGGGAATAGCCACAGATCGGCATACTCTTTGGCCCCGGGTAGGAAAGGCAACGCATCAAAGTTGAACCGGAAGCGGACCCCGCTGTGGCTGGCCATCTCGTAGCCGTGCCCCAACAGGGCAAAGCCGGTGATGTCGGTCATGGCATGGAACTCGACCTGCTGGGCCAGCTCGGCGGCCTGGCGGTTGAGATGGACCATGGTCTGGATGGCGCCTGCTACGTGGTCTGGATCGGCGGCGTCGCCCTTGGCAGCCGTGGTGATGATACCCACGCCCAACGGCTTGGTCAGCAGCAGCTGGTCACCCGGGCGGGCGCCGCCCTTTTTGCCGACACGACTGGGATGGACGGTGCCCATCACAGCCAGACCGAACTTGGGCTCGTCGTCGTCAATCGTATGGCCGCCAGCGATTACCCCGCCTGCCTCGGCCACCTTTTCGGCCGCTCCCCGCAAAATCTCGCTGATGACGTCAGCGGGCAGTTTGGGCGGAAAGGCGGCAATGCTCAGCGCAAGCAGCACTTGGCCGCCCATGGCGTACACGTCGCTCATGGCATTGGCGGCGGCCACCGCGCCGTAGGTGTAGGGATCGTCCACCACCGGCGTGAAAAAGTCGGTGGTAAAGATCAGGGCCTTGTCGGGGCTGACCTGATAGACGGCCGCATCATCGGGCGATCCCAGACCCACCAACAGGTTGGGATAGTTCTTTTCGTCAAAGGTTTCGCGCAAAGGGCGCAGCACCTGCGCCAGGTCGTCGGGCGACCGCTTGGCCGCTCAACCAGCAGCTGTGGTCAGAGCGGTCAACCGGACGGTATTCCAATCAGTCTTCATCGCACATTCTACCTATCATCGTTCGCTTGGTGGTGGGTGATGGACAGCCCAGCCTAGACCTCGTGAATGCCATTGATGGGCACTTGTTTGTCAGCTAGGGTCGCCGCCACCCGTGGGCTTTCCTCCCGGTCAAAGCGCAACGCCATACCGCAGTCGGAGCTCAACTGGCGGGGAGTGGGGATCATCTTGATCGAGATCCCGGCCCGGCTCAGCACTTTCTCTGCCCGGATGGCATGAGCGGTGGAGTGAAAGAGCACCACGCTGTACTCGACCATGCTACAAGTTCACTACCTTGCCAGCGCCCAAGATGGTCTCGGCAATATCGTACATGTTGGACACTTGGCCCGCCGCCAGCTGATCGGTCACTTCAAAATAGTTGAGACAGGTGCCACAGACCAGCATCTGGACACCCAAATCTTCGAGGGACTCGAGGTCCTCCAGAATGGGTGAACCCTCGCAGGCCAACTTGACACCGGTATTGAAAAAGATGACCGTCTGGGGTATCGGCTCCACCTCGCCCAGAGTGTGGAAAAAGCCCCGGATGAGAATGTCACCCAAGGGGTCCTCGCCACGTCCCATCTTGTCCGACTGGACAACCAAGACCAGTGGGCCGCTCACGGCTGCCGCTTGGCCCACAAGCTGCATGTCCGGCGCCGGGGTCCGGTCACCCTTGGTCATCTCAATGTGAAACTCGTCACCCGATGCTGTGGTGCTGACTTGCCAGCCCGCCTTTTCGGCCATGCGTGACACGTTGGTCACCGAGGTCTCGCTGTCGACCAGGGTCACGATGTGATCCGTTGCCTGCATGGCCTTCCGGGTTTCGATCACCGGTTGGGGACAGGCCAAGCCCCGGGCATCTACCGTCGTTGTCATCGTTGTTCCTCGCTTTCCAGATCCGTGGTGCAGTATAGCTCAATGCGGTCCCGATGGCCGTAAGGCACAACACACTGGATCTTGGCTATCATACCGGAGTTTGGCACGGTGGTCAATTCTGGGGTATAACTTTCGGGAATGCAAAAGCCCTCCCTGTGCGGGAGGGCTTGCTGGATAGGGCGAGTGGGATTCGAACCCACACGGGGTATTCCCCCAGCGGATTTTAAGTCCGCAGCGTCTGCCGTTCCGCCACCGCCCCACGGTGATAACAAACGGCTGATAGCGAAAGCGCTACCAGCCCTTTGTCGATAGGAGGCGACGACGGGATTTGAACCCGTGATGGCGGTTTTGCAGACCGCTGCCTTTCCACTTGGCTACGTCGCCACGGCTACAGGAGCCGACCACAACAGAGCGGGCGATGGGATTCGAACCCACGACCCTCTCCTTGGCAAGGAGATGCTCTACCACTGAGCCACGCCCGCAAACAACCTTCTATATCGCAACTGAGTGCCGCAGCCCAGACTTGAACTGGGGACCCTTTGATTTTCAGTCAAATGCTCTACCAACTGAGCTACCGCGGCGCCTATCGATCTTATTCTAGCTCAAGTCACGGCTCTTGTCAAACTCGGTGTGGCAGTGTGCCTCCGCGCAAGCGGTCGAACTCGGTGCGAAATGATTGCTCCAGGGTGCTCTTTTGCTCCTCCGGGAGAAAGCTGGCGCGGAGGGCATTGAGACTCAATTGCTCTAGTTCACCGGCTGTAAAGTCCAAATGGTCAACCAGGACCTGGTATTCCCGCACCAGGTCGGTATTGAACATTGGCGGGTCATCGGAGTTGACGGTGACATACAGGCCCTGATCCCAAAACTGCCGGAAGGGATGCGCCTGGTACGAAGGGTAGACACCCAGGCACAGATTGCTGGTGGGGCACACCTCCAGCGGGATCTGCCGATCCCGCAGATGCTCGAGCAGGGCCGGATCCTCGACGCTCCGCACCCCGTGGCCCAACCGCTCAGCGCCGAGCACTCGCAGCGCGCCCCAAACGCTTTGCGGACCAGCCACCTCGCCGGCGTGCGGCACACTGTGCAAGCCATCGGCCCGTGCTATCTCGAAAGCGTCGACGAACAACTCGGGGGGATAGTCACGCTCCGCGCCGCCAAGTCCAAATCCGACGACGCCGCGATCCATGCCACTGATCGCCCAGGCGGCTACCTGATGTCGGGTCTCGGGGTCATTGCGCACAATGTCGAGCACCCACTGGAACTCGACGCCAAACTCGTCCCGGGCGCGCGCACGCCCCTCGTTGAGGCCAGCCAAGATCTCGTCGAACGGCAATCCCGAGCCGGCGACGTTGGTCTCTGGCGTAAAGGTGACTTCCGCATAGCGGATGTTCTGGCGCGCCATGTCCGCCCCGAATTCGTAGGCGATCAAGGCATAGTCGGCGACGGTCTTCAAACAGCCCGAGACCGTGAAGTAGACCTGAATGAAGTGCTCCAGGTCGGTAAACCGGTAGAACTCCCGCAATCCATCGAGATCCTGAGCGGGGAGGGTCACACCGTTGCGCTGGGCCAATATCAAAACAGTGGATGGACGGATGCTGCCCTCGAGGTGGACATGAAGTTCCACCTTGGGCATCTGCTGGACAAACGCTTCTAAGGCCATGGAATACCCTCTACCATCAGATTCTACAGCAAACTCGCAAAGTTGGTGAACAGGGGATGGTCACCAAAAAAGTGCCTGAGCTCCTTGTAGTTGACATCGATCAGATTGTCCTGGGGTACAACGACGCGATCCAGATGGCCATCCAGCACGGCACGAAAATCGGCCATCACCTCCTCCGCGCCGGCCGAGAGCTCAAATACAGGCGTGGGAAAGTCGCTGCCAAACACCAGGCTGTGCGCGGGAAGCTGCTTGATGGCGGGGTAGTAGCTGCGGCGGAAGGGTGTGACACAGGCCGATACATCGGCATAACAGCGTCCCCCCTCGACCGCCGTCGCGGGAAATTCGGCGAGATAGCGACAGACGGTCTCGAATTCCGAGTGCTCCAGGATCTGCTTCAGCCAGCGAGGCGCATAATAGGCCAGCCCACAATGGGCAAAGATGATGCCGGCTCCCTGGCCCAACCCGACTTTCAAATTGGCCTCAATCTCGTCGACACGGGGCCGATGCCACTGCCCGGCACCACGGAACCTATTTCGCAACTCATCCCACCGGTTCCAGGACAAATAGTCGTAGGAAGAGGTTCGCGGATCGGAGGAGGGGATGGCGTATTCCGGGCCAATGTGCAGCAGGAGGGGCAGGGGTTGGCCGTCGCGGGCCGAGGCCAAGAAGATCAGTGCGTCCCTGACACGTGTATCGGCAAGGTCGATCTGCTGGGCGGAGGGCAGCCACTTGAGCAACACCGCTCCCCGCTCCACGCAGGTCTCGACCCGGCGGCGAAAATCGGGATCATAGGGGTGGACCGATGCGCCCAACAACACCTTGTCGCCAAGGCTGCGTTGCAGGTCGAGCACATAGTCGTTGTCGACCCACAGGTGGGAGCGGTCCTCGCGGCGGCGCCCGCTACGGTCATAGACAGGATCCAGCGCCAAACAGACCACATGATCCACAGAGGACTCGCCGATGGCTTCTTCTGTCGCGCGGCGAAGGGTGCGATCTGAAACCTGGTCGGGGTCTAGGCGCCCATAGAACAAAAACACTCTATAGACCAGCTGGCGCCGGTACCACGGCGACATGCCCCCCCACTGCGGATGCTGGTCGCCCAAGAGACCGACGTGGCAGTGCATGTCAATCACTTTTTCAGCGCGGGACTCGCCGTTGGCCATGATCCCCCCCTCTCTGCGGCTCCACCGCATGGTTCTCCAGCCCCACCCTCGCCAAGCCCTGTAGCAGTTCTAGTATAGCCGAAAACGATGAAAGAGGCAATCCCTCCACGTGAATTCCAAAGTGTTTTTCCGATCTGCTTGCACTTCTGCCCGCCATCGAGTATAATGCGGCAGATGTTCGGACCGGCTTTGAACTTGCATCCTGTCTGGTCTAGACTATAATGTGGCCCACAATTTCTAAGCAGCCGGGCACGAGCACAAGGACAGCGTATGGAAATCGTCATACGGGGGCCACTTCTGGAACAGGCCGCAGTGTGTGAGCCTATCCTGCGCGCCCTACCTGAATGGTTTGGGATCGAAGCGGCGACCCATCAATATATCGAGGATATCCAAGGGTTGCCCACGTTGCTGGCGCTGAGCGAGGATCAGGTGGTTGGATTTCTGACGCTGCGGCTGCACAACGCCTACGCCGCCGAGATCCACGTCATGGGCGTACTGCCGGGATGGCATCGTCGTAGCGTGGGCCGGGCCTTGGTCCGGGCGGCCGAAGCACACCTGCACCAACAGGAGGTAGAGTACCTACAGGTGAAGACGCTGAGCGCAGCACATCCTGACAAAAACTATGCCCGGACGCGTAGGTTCTACCAAGCCATGGGCTTTCGTCCCCTGGAAGAGTTCCCTGAGCTGTGGGGACCGGCCAATCCGTGTCTGCAGATGATCAAGAGCCTGTCTGATGCACCTCCCAGCTAGCCGCCGGGCAGGGACCACCCCCGGTCAGCGGGAGCGAGCGGTCTGATGTCCGAACAACGGTCTACGGTGCAAGTCTCTATCGGCACCGCCGCTGTGTTGGGGCTGGCTGACGTACCGATGGCCGTCGCGCCCACGACAGCCTATCTGATGCTGGGCGGCCGGTGCCTGATGAACTGCGCCTTCTGCGCCCAAGCCCGGGAGAGCCAGGCCGGTGCGCTGCATCTTTCGCGGGTGACCTGGCCCGAGTACGACCTGGACAGCGTCGCGGAGCAATTGGCCGGCGCTGCAATGCGCCATGCGATCCGTCGCGCTTGTCTCCAAGTGACGGTCACAGAGCATGCGTTCGAGCAATCGCTGGCCATCCTGCGGAGAGTGAAAGCAGCAGTCGACATCCCGTTTGATATCGCCATCCTGCCCCGCAATATGGAGCAGGTGCGCCAGTTGGTCGAACATGGCGCGGATCACATCGGCTTCGGCCTGGACGCGGCCAGCGAGCGGGTGTTCCGGCAGGTCAAGGGTGGTGCCTGGCAGCACAGCTTGGAGTTGATCGAGGGCACAGCCCGCACCTTCCCAGGACGCGCGGCGTTACACCTGATCGTCGGCCTGGGTGAGACGGAGCGAGAAATGGTCGACCGGATCCAATGGGCGCACGATCGCGGTATAACCGTGGGCCTGTTCGCCTTTACGCCCGTGCGTGGCACGCACCTGGCCGACAGGCCGCCGCCGTCTCTGGCTACCTACCGGCGAATGCAGGCGGCCCGCTGGTTAATTGTCCACGAGTTGGCCCGAGCCGAGGCGATGAGTTTTGGACCCAACGGTCACTTGACCGGCCTAGGCAGCCCCTTACCCGACACCAATGCCCCCTTCCAAACATCGGGTTGTCCCGATTGCAACCGACCCTTCTACAATGAACAACCTGGCGGGCCCCTGTACAACTACCCGCGCCCGCTTACCCCTGAAGAAGCCGCAGCGGCCGTCAGAGAAATGGAGATGGAGAACTGATGCTTGAGAACAACCGGATCGCGTTCATCGGAAGCGGAACCATGGGCGAGGCCATGGTCAAAGGGCTCTTGCGCCAGGGCTTGATGGTGCCCGATCAGATTGTCGCCAGCGGGCCACGTGCCGAGCGCGGCCAAGAGCTGGCCGAACGGTACCAGGTACACGTAACGACCGACAATGTTGCGGCGGCCACAGACGCGGACATTGTGGTCCTTTCGATCAAGCCCCAAGTCCTGTGCCGCG
>JASFOV010000133.1:0-9728 GCA_050116355.1 Anaerolineae bacterium | reverse complement strand
CTCGATCTCACCGCTAGCAACCAGATCGGTCACCGCCTCCTCGAAGGTGCCGGCAGGCACGGGGTTGAAAGGATTGGTCTGGACCAAGATATCGTAGCCGCCACTGCCGCTTTCCACATCCAAGAATTTGCTGAAGGTATTGGCAATGGTGACCGTGCCAACCAGGGTAAAGATCACCAGGCTGAACATGGCCAGCGTGGTGGCCGTGCGCCCCTTGGCAGCCACGGGGTAAGCGATGGAGACGCGGGCAACGGGCAACAGGGGCATCTCGACATTCTCAACAGCGCTCAACACGGGTAGAAGATTGTAGAATTGAAAGACAAAACCCATGTTCGAGGCGCGATACTGGGTGCGTTTGCGGTCACTCATCTTGGCCAGATCGCGACCGTCGATCTCGATGACACCCTCGTCGATCTCATCGAGCCCCGACAGTGTGTTCAACAGCATAGTCTTGCCCGAACCCGAAGGTCCCATGACCGCCACCATCTCCCCACGGCGGACCTCGAGATCCACACCTCGCAGCGCCTCGACCTTGACCCGGCTTGTATCGTACGTCTTTATGACGTTCTGGGCCCGGATGATGAGTTCTCGACCGGCACCTTCATCCTTTGGCGTTTTTCCATTGTTCGACATGATAGACTTCCTCCCTTTCCCAATTCACTACATCCGTGGTCTGGCGACCACGTTCTCTCCGCTTGCAAGCCTAGTACATTGCATTATTAAAATTTTGTCAATACTTTGCACATCTTATTTACACGCTTCTAACATGCACACAACAGAGAACCGGCCCCTAAAAGGGGCCGGCGGCTCGTCTCGCAATAGGTTCTCTTGCGGAAAGCGGATCTAGGGTGCTGGCACCAACGCATCGATCGCTGGCACAAAGACGGTCTCGTAGAGTGTCTCGCGCCCGGCCGGCATGCTTTGCAGGAGGACGATGTAGGCCATACCATCTTCCTCAGCCAGGCCGATATCAATCGCTAGACCCTGCACATCGAGTTCGTACAACGTCCACACCAGGTCGTTGGCCTCGCGCTGGCCCGCACTCTCTGGATCAGCTTCTAGGCCTAACTGCCTAGTCATCACGACCAGAAGCTCCTCAGCACTGACAGGACCGGCCTGCAGGAGAAGGACCGCCGCGTCGAGGGCCGTCTCGCCGCGGGAAAAGATGCCGGGCGCGACCTCGTCCCAACCCTCGGGCACCACCCCGCTAAAGCCCATGCTCGCACTGGTGTAAGGTTCGAGGGTAACGGTCGCCTGGGACTCGCCCGGCACCAAGAACTGGACGCCGTCTGTGGCGCCAATGCAGCCGTCATCCGGGCTGGCGACCGGATCGCGCCAAAAGTCCAGCATCATCTCAGTTGCGCAGTCACTGCTGACGCTAGCACCATGCCCCACACCTGGAAAGAGAAAAGCGTAGGCATTCTCTAGCGTGTCCGCCGCCTGCCACGCCCATTCGGGAGGAGTAATGGGATCGTATTCACCAGCCAGGATCAGCGCCGGAATGTCACTGACCACCGGCTCGTTGACGACTTCTTCCGCAGCCCCCGATCCCCAGCTCTGGCAGATGCGATAACCTAACTTGCCGACCACGGTACCCTCAAAGAGTCCGGTCAGTTCCGGATGCTCGGCCAGCGCGGCCTCATATTCCTCCAGCGAGCTGAAGGCCATCTCGTCATGACATTGGACCGAGAGGGTCATGCCCTGGCTCATGATCTCCTGCTGGGCCAGCAGCACCCCAGCCAAGAGGCTGATAGAACTGAACTCGCCCTCGCTGGCCGCATACAGAATCTCGGGCAGAGAGGGGATGATCTCCGTGTAGTACAAAAACTGGAACAGAAAGGCCAACAGATCGTCTCCGGTCAGCAGGGCATCGTATTGTTCGCCGGTGAAGGCGTGGGTGACCTGGAAGCTGGCTGGCTCCTGGTTCAGTCGTTCGACGGTATCAAACACCACCTCCCGCAGGTCCGGGTAGGCCGTGCGACAGGCCTCGTCGGCGGCGCAGGCATCGAACAGCCGGTCAAAGGCCCGGTCGGCGTTGGCCGGCGTGTGGAGGTACAGGTCGACGTCGGGTGGATACACCGAATCGAGGACCACACTGCGAACACCTGCGGGATAGCGACGCATCACCTCGAGGGCCAGGCGCGTTCCGTAGGACACTCCCCACAAATTGATCTGGTCGTATCCCAGCGCCCGCCACACAGCATCGACATCAGTTGCGTTCTGCGCAGTGTTGTACGCGGTGAGATCGGCCTTGGCCCGCAGGTCCTCGCTGCAGATCTGCAGCGCCTCGAACACCAGATCGGACGAGGCTTCTCGAGACACCGGTTGGCCATCAACCTCATAATCGAGCAGGTCCAAGGCGAGTTCGTCCACCTGCGGGCAGTCCAAGGCCGGTTGGGAGAGTCCTACCCCCCGCTGGTCAAAGAAGATGAGATCGCGATTGGCGGCCCACAGGGGTGCGTACGCCTGGTCAAAGCTCAGGTCGAGGGCTTCCAAGGAACTGCCGCCGGGTCCGCCCTCCAGGTAGAGAATCGGATCTGGTTCGGGCTCGCCATCCGGATGGTGAAAAACAGCCACCGCCAGGCGAAGCGTCCCGCTCTGTGGATCGGCCCAGTCCTCGGGCACAACCACGTATCCGCAGTCCACAGACTCGCCTTCAATTTGACCTGCCGGCAGATCAAAGGGGCAGGGCGCCGCCTCAAAGATGGCCGGTCGTGGCTCGACCGCAGAGGGGCTCGGTTCGGGCGATGGGGTTGCTTCGACGATCACAACGGTGGGCGTAACCGCTGTCCTTGTGGCTTGCCTGGATGACGACCCAGTCTCTACCGGCGGGGCAGAGGTCGGGGTTGGCTCGATCGTAGCCTGCTGGCCACATGTGGCCACGCCCAAGAGCAGGGACAGCAGAATCAGCACAGTCAATAGCTTGTACACAGGACACTCCTCATACGACAGCCCAGGCCCCCTCTGATCGCATAGGACCGCTCGGGCCATGCCGGTTTCTGGCGCGCAACAGCTCCGCCGTCCCATACGAGGGACTTTGGCAGGTGCCGCATCCTATACTATTGTATCATACAGTCTCAGAGGGGGAAAACCTACGCGGGAGAGGTGATCATCACTCGAAGGTCCGCTTTTCCACAGCCTGGGCATGGGGTCGCACGGGGGCGGATGGGCCACCACAACCAAGCGAGGTCGGACATTGACGCCCTGGCCGTTCCCTTCTATAATGAATCCGTTGTGCAAGACATGAGACATCCGGCAGGGGAATGACGTGTCACCCAAAAGAGAAGCTGTCGAACCCGGCTACCTAACGCTGTACGAGCACGGAGAACTTGAGGCGCGCATCGATGCCGCCCAGGCCATGCTTGCCCGGTGCGAACTGTGTCCCCACCGTTGCGGCGCCAGGCGCCTGGCCGGTGAGCAAGGTATCTGTCGCTCTGGCGCCCAACCAAGGGTCTCGAGTTGGACCCTGCACAGTTGGGAAGAACCCCCTGTCAGCGGTACACAGGGTTCGGGAACGATCTTTTTTTCGGGATGTACCGGCCGGTGTGTCTTTTGCCAGAACTATCCCATCAGCCAGCTCGGATACGGCCAGACAGTATCCGTCGAGCGGCTGGCCGCGATGATGCTGGAACTCCAGCGCAAGGGGGCGCACAACATCAACTTGGTGACGCCGACGCACGTGATGCCCCATATCCTGGCCGCCCTGCCTCTGGCCATCGATCACGGGTTGCGCCTGCCCCTGGTCTACAACACCAGTGGCTACGAACGGGTAGAAAGCCTGCGCCTGCTGGAAGGCGTGATCGACATTTGGCTGCCAGACAGCAAGTACGCAGATAGCACAGTAGCCCGACGCCTGTCTGGTTTCGAAAATTATGTCAAATTCAACCGGTTGGCACTAGCGGAGATCTATCGCCAGGTCGGCGATCGATTGGTACTGGACAAGGAGGGAATCGCCCGGAGAGGGATGATTGTCCGTCACATGGTCCTGCCTGGGGGTTTGGCCGGGACGGAAGAGGTATTGGCTTGGCTCTCCCATTCCTTGTCGCCGCGCATCCACGTCAGCCTGATGGACCAGTACTTTCCGGCCCACCGCGCCCTAGACCATCCAGTCCTAGGCCGCAAGATCCATGGGCACGAGTATGAAGCCGCTCTTGAGGCCTTTGACGCGGCAGGCCTGACGAGAGGCTGGCGCCAGACGACGGGCGAGGAATCCTGCTAGGGCCGCCAGGCCGGGACCTGATCGATGCTGTTTTCCCCGGTCAGTTTGATGGCGTCGGCTCCATCGGATGTCATCACGTAGATGTCCCACTCGCCGTCGCGGTCCGAGTAAAAGGCTAGACGGCCACCGTCCGGCGACCAAGTCGGACCATGTTCGCTGGAATAGGGCGCATTGCTGATGTTTATCGGCTCACCGCCGGCAACAGGCAAAATGTAGATCTCGGCATAGCCTTCGCGCGTACTGACAAATGCGATCCGGCCGCCATCCGGAGACCAGGCCGGATTGGTATCATCGTCGGGATGATCCGTCAGCCGCACCAAGTTGCCGCCATCACGGTCCATGGTATAGATCTCCCAGTTGCCATCGCGCTTCGAGGCAAAAGCCAGCCGGCTGCCATCGGGCGACCAGGTAGGCGAGAGATCCGACGCATCCTCCCACCAGGTCAACCGTCGCACCTCGGTGCCATCTACGCGCATCAGGTACAGCTCCCAATACAGCGAATCGCGCAGCGAAGCAAAGGCGATCCAGTCCCCATCGGGCGACCAAGCCGGAGAATGATCCTTGGCTTCATCTTGCGTCAAATTAACCTGGTTGTCCCCTTCCAGATCCATCAGCCAAATGTCAGTGACGCCCTCACGATCGGCGGCAAAGGCCAGCTGCGCACCATCAGGAGACCAGGATGGCGCCGACAAAAAGCCTGATTGCCCTTCCGTCAGGGGCGTACGCTCACTGCCGTCGCTACTCATCACATAGATCAGCCACTCATCTTGGTCCTGGCCCAGAGACTGGTAGGCAATGGATGGCACCGACCGGGCGATGACCAGCGGTGGTGTGGGCGATGGTGTAGCTGTCGGCTCGGGCACGGGTGTGACTGTCGGCGAAGCATCCGCCACGACAAGGGCCGTCACCGTCGTCCCCGGGGTCATGGTTGCTGTGGGCCGTCGGGATGTTGGTGAAAGCGAGACGGCCTGGGTCGGCTCCGGCCCGACTGGTGAGGAGCCACGCAACAGGAGAGCCACGATCCCTGCCACCGCCAAGAGAAACACAACCGCAGCGATCCACAGCCAGGCCGGGCGGCGTGGGGGCGCACTCTCTTCTTGCTCGTCCTCACCGGTGGCTGTCTCGCGCCGCCCGCGCCGGTCACGTCGAGGGCGCAGCCTGGCGACACGCGGTTCATCAAGCGCCTTGCCCCGGCCCGAGGCGTCCCAGCGCGTACGGCGCGCAACCTCCTCCAGGTCGATCCGTTGCACGAGCCAATCGCGCAGTAGACCTACCCGAAAGCGATAGCTCAACGCACCCAACCGTTCCAGGATACCCCGCGCGGCCAGGCTCTCCAAGGCAGCAGAGACTTGCTCCGAGGTTACACGCGCGCCAGCCTTAGTCAGGATTGTGCGAACCTCGCGCGTGGTGGCCACGCCACGGGCGCCCCGCAGCGACACGAGGGCTGCCAGCGCCGCCTGCTCGGGAGGGGCTGACTCTTCCCAGACCTGGCGAAAGTCGGCAATCTCGCGACCCACCAAGTCATCGACCACGAGGTCGACATCACGCTGGTTGACCCACCCGGCCGGAGCACAGCGATTGAATACCTCAAAACAGAGCAATTGCAGGTAATAGGGTTGGCCTGACGATACCTCGATCAGGCGCCGCGCCACTCCAAAGTCATAGGTCAGGACACCATCTACCGGCCAAGTGATGAGGCGAGTGGCGTCTTCGCTAGATAGGGTCGTCAGAGTCCGTAGCGGGGCGCCGCCAAACAGGCGCGGATACTGGCGCACAAGAGCTTCTTGCCACGAAACGCTGCTGGTCACAACCAAAGCCAGTTTCTCATCTCGATCCCGGCACTCGGCGAGGATAGCCACAAAGTTGCCCAGCAAGTCACGCTCAGCCTCCATAAGACTGTCCAGATCGTCGAGCAGGAGGACCAGGCTGCGTTCGCCCAGGGCCGCCCGCACCGACGGCCAGAACTCGTCGAGGAGGTAGCCCGTGTTTGCGTCAAAATCGTCCCATTGGGGCGCAGCAATCTCAGCCTGAAGATGTGGGCTCACCTGCTGGTAGATGGTATCGGCCACACGCCAGAGCAGCCAGTCCAGCCGTCCGCCCGGTTGGCCCTGTAGGTCCTCCCGGAGCTCGACCCGCGCGCAGACAAAATCTTCTGCCAAGAAGCCAGGCATCTGCCGCAGGAGCGAAGTCTTGCCCATACGCTCTGCACCGGCGACGACGATGACACGGCGTCCCTTGAGCAGAGTCTCACGGATGGTAGCCATCAACTCTCGGCGGCCGAAGAACAGTGCTGGATCGCTTATGGGTTGTCCAGGTTGATAGGGATTGGCAATGTCTGACATAGGTCCTTTGTGTGCAAGGCAGGTAGGTGACCCGTTGACCTACAAATTATACCATCAACTCCCGCTTTTGGGAAATATGACTGCCAGCCCTGGTTCGAAAAGGGCTGACAGTCCGTTAACCAGCAACATCCTCCACCCACCATGTTAGAGAGTCTTTCCCTGAACCCTAGGCCCGCAGTTCGGCCCCCAGCTCCTGTTCCAGCCGTTTGAGGATGCGCTGGACTTGCTTGGCAGCCACGGCATCGCGCAGGGTTTTGTCAGGTGCCTGAAACGCCAGAGCATAGGCCAAGCTCTTCCTGCCGTTGGGAATGGGATCGCCGCGGTACACATCGAACAGCTTGACCTCTTTGAGCAAGAACCCGCCCGCTTCATGGATCAGGGCACCTACTTCGGCCGCCGGTACACCTTCGTCGACGACCACTGCCAGGTCCTGTAGCACGGCCGGGTAGGGCGAGATCTCTTCGACGTACCAGGTAGGCGGCACCTGGGACAGCAATGCCTCGAGGTCAAGCTCCGCCGCCGCAACCCGCTGGTCGGGCAGGTCGAACGCCTCGCGCACACTGGGATGCAACTCGCCCAGGTACCCGATCACAACCGGCGGGCCATCTGTGCCAGCCGCCCCTTTTGCCAACAACCGGGCCGTCCGCCCCGGCTGGAAGGTGGGATGCTGGGCCGGCTCATAGACCACACCGGTCACGTGCAGCCGGTCCAGTAAGGCCTCGACGACGCCTTTCAGATCGAAAAAGTCGACCAAGCCCTCCTTCCCCGGCAACCAGTGCCTCTCAGCGCGTGAGCCAGACATCACGATCGATAGATGGCGCGGCTCATCGGGCAACTCCTCTCCCGGTTGCAGCCAGAAGACCTTGCCCACTTCAAAGATCTCGACCCGGGTGCGGAACCGCAGATTGGCCGCCGCGGTCTCGAGCGCCGTGGAAAGCAGATGGTGACGCATCACCGAACGCTCCTGGGTGATGGGATTGGCCAGCCGGATATAGGTCTCGATCGCCAGATCGCCAGGCGCCTGAGCCGGGTCAAGGGCCGCCTCACGCTCCAAGTTGGTGAGTGAGTAGGTCACCGTCTCCTGAAGACCACAAGCGACGAGAATGTCCCGTACCTGTTCCTCCCTCTCCAAGTCGCGATTGGACCGTTGCGGCGGCAGCCGATCGGCCAGCTCGGTCACCGGAATGCGATCATAGCCATAGATGCGCGAGACCTCCTCGATAAGGTCGGCCGGGTACTGGCAATCGAGCCGGTGGTCGGGTACTGTGACCCGCAGCGCATCAGCGGCAATAAGCTCGCACTCGAACTCGAGGGACTCCAAGATCTCTGTCACGAGCTCGATTTCGAAGGGAATGCCCAGGCTGCGCTCCACCTGTGACATGGTCAATTCAATGACGACCGGATCGAGCGGCGCAGGATAGGCATCCACCATGCCTTGGGCGATGGTGCCGCCGGCCAGTTCGCGCATCAACTCGCTGGCGCGACGGACAGCCGGTGCGGGAAGCTCGGGATGGATCCCGCGGCCAAACCGCTGGCTGGCTTCGCTGGGCAGTTTGAGCGCCTGGCTGGTGCGCCGGATACTGACAAAATCAAAGTTGGCCGACTCGAGCAGGATATTATGTGTGTTCTCATCGATCTCGGTGTCCAAGCCGCCCATGACGCCCGCGATCGCCACCGGACCAGCTGTATCACAGATGAGCAGTGTGTCCTCGGTGAAACTGCGGTCCACGTTGTCCAGGGTCTTCATAACTTCACCCAGCCGGGCCCGCCGGACGATGATGGTCGGCACCCCACCACCAGCCCGGGCCACCAGCTTGTCGTAGTCAAAGGCGTGGAGTGGCTGTCCCCACTCGAGCATCACATAGTTGGTAATGTCCACAATGTTGCTGATGGGCCGCATTCCACCCTTGCGCACCCGGTCTTGCATCCACTGTGGCGCCGGGCCGATCCCCACATCGCGGATGATGGTGCCTATGTAGCGTGCACACAGATCAGGGTCCTCAATCTCAATGCGAGCCAGATCGGTGGCCGGCGGGCCGTCCGCCTGCCAGCCGGTGCTGGGATAACGCACGGGAAGGCCGGTGAGCGCCGCTACTTCGCGGGCAACGCCGATCATGCTGAAGCAACGGGCCAGATTAGGCGTCAGGTCAAGGTCTAGGACAGTATCGCCCAGATACTCGACCAGGGGCATGCCGACGGGTGCATCGCCGGGCAGAAACAGAATGCCCTCGTGCTCCTCCGAGATGCCCAGCTCTTTTTCGGAACAGACCATGGCTCGCGAGGGAATGCCCCGGATCTTGGTCCGTTTCAGCCGGGTCTTGACCTGGCCTTCCTTGTAGCCATCATAGAGCTCGGCGCCCTCCATAGCAAACGCCACTTTAAGGCTGACTGGGCCGGCCCCCTTGTAGTCGAAGAGGTTGGGCGCACCGGTGACGCACCGTTCAACCTCTCCGCCGCCATAGGCCACATCGACGAGGACCAGGCGATCGGCGTTGGGATGATCGAGAACCTCACGTACCTCGCCGACGACGATCCGCTCGCGGTCCCACCAGTCGCCGATCCGTTCGATGGACGCCACTTCCAGCCCGGCCAAGGTCAGGCGCTCGGCCAGCTCTTCGACCGGGATCGTGATGTCCACATAGTCTCGCAACCAGTTCAGGGGTACTTTCATCGTTCCATCTCCTATCGGATATCGGTCAAGCTTTCTGCGGTCCTAGAACTGCTCCAGGAGGCGCAGATCATTGTCATACAGTGTACGGATGTCTGAACTACGATACCAGAGCGCTGCAATGCGGTCCACGCCAGCGCCAAAGGCACGGGTGCCGCTCCGGATCGATCTCCATATCCTTCAGACCACACCCCTTGCCAACCGCTGCGATTGGTGTGGACCTGCTCCAGTGCACGGCTAGCCGAACTGCTCCAAGAACCGCAGATCGTTTCCCCAGAAGTAGCGGATGTCATCGATGGCGTACTTGAGCATGGCGATCCGCTCCGGTCCCATCCCAAAGGCAAAGCCGGTATAGAGGTCAGGGTCATAGCCGCCGTACCGCAGTACAACCGGGTGGACCATGCCACAGCCCATGATCTCGACCCAGCCCGTGTACTTGCACACCCGGCAACCCGCACCGTCACACAGAATACAGTCCATATCCACCTCGGCGCTGGGT
>JASFOV010000132.1:0-9902 GCA_050116355.1 Anaerolineae bacterium | reverse complement strand
AGCTCCGCTCTGGCTCCAATTATTCGTCGTTGCATTTCTTTTCATCTTTTTGGTGGGTGGCTTCTATTCTGGCTATCTATTCTATGCTACGATCCGCGAGATCGTGGCCAAGACGGAGCTGCCGTCCTTACCAGTCGTCCAGCTACCTTCTATCAAGCTCCCCCAAGCAGCTGCCGAGGAAAAGGCTCCGGAGCCTCTGCCGGATCTGCCGGCCTTGGCGGTAACGCCCGAGCCCGAGTCGTCGGAACTAACCTATGCACCACCGCCGGCGATGCCCGAGGTCGTGCAGGACCGCATCAATGTTCTCTTGCTGGGCATAGACCGGCGCGGCGGCAGGGGGTGGGGCTACCGGACGGATACTATTATCATCGTTACGGTTGACCGGACCAACAATACGGTCGGCATGCTGTCCATTCCCCGCGATCTGCAGTTGGAGATCCCAGGTGTGAAGGAAGATCGCATCAACACCGCCAATGTGTACGGTTACTCGACCGACTATCCCGGAGGGGGACCGGCACTACTCAAACGTACGATCGAGAAAGCATTCGGCATTCCCATCGATTACTATGTGATGATCGATTTTGAGGGGTTTGAGCGGATCATCGACACCTTGGACGGCATCAACGTGGATGTGCCGCGGACCTTGCACGACACCATGTACCCTGATCCCCAGCCGGGCGATCCTCATGGCTACAAGACGGTACACTTTGATCCGGGATCGCAGGTAATGAACGGCGAACGCGCGTTGGAATATGCCCGTTCGCGCATGAGTACCAGTGACTTTGACCGGGCCAAGCGACAGCAGCTCATCTTGCTGGCCATCCGGGAGAAAGCGCTGCGATTGAATATCATCCCTAAGCTGCCTTCTCTGTTGGCCACGATGGGCAATATGGTCAAGACCGATATGACCCTCGATGAGATGTTGGAATTGGCTGCGCTGGCGCCGGAGATCGATCTGGAAAACCTAAAGTCGGTCGTCATCCAGAAGCCGATGGTCTATGGCTACCGGACTGAGGCAGGAGCGGCAGTCCAATTGCCCAAGTGGGATCTGATCAATCCGGTCATCGAAGAGCTGTTCGCCAGCCCGGTGGTTGCTGTGCCCACCCCGATGCCGACCCAGCCGGTGTTGCCAACGGCTACCCCCACACCCGATCCGGCCTTGGTCGAAGCCCGACAGAAGCTGGCCGAGGAGGGGGCCCGCATTGCGGTGCAGAATGGTACATCGGAGCCAAACTATGCGGCGCGTGTGGCAGCACTGCTCATGGAGCAGGGGTACCAGGTGGTGGACTTTGGCGACGCCGACCGCGTGGACTATGGCAGCACCGTGATCGTAGACTATACGGGCAAGACGTATACGTTGGAGCAGCTAGTTGAGGCGTTCCAGGTCAAACCCGAGAACGTGCGCCATAGTCCGAATCTGCGCAGTCAAATTGACATTCGGGTAATTGTAGGCGAGGATTTCCGGCAGGTGTTCCCCTAGGTGGGCAAGGGGCATCGGACATCGAGCCTACGAGTTGCCAGGTCTTTGCAGCGCTGTGATGATACAGCGTTGCAAGGACCTTTTTGTGTACTGCGACGGCGCAGCTGACACGACTGTGCAATCAATGATACCGTACTTGCCGCATTGCTAGGAGAAGCCTTGAAGCGTTACCGCCGACCATACCCGCCAGAGGAGGGCACATCCAGTGAGATGCCGGGCATCATGCCCTGGCGCATCTGGCGGTTGGCAGAAGGTCAAGATCGCACGGTAGACGGGGGGGTCGTCATCGAGGAACCCCTGGAGATCCGGCTGAATGGCCAGCCGGTGGCGGTGTTGATGCGTACGCCGGGTTTGGAGAAGGAGCTGGCGGTTGGCTTCTGTCTGGGCGAAGGCCTGGTGTCGGACTTGATGGACATCGCCTTGGTGCGGCACTGCGGTCGCGCAGTGCCGGACGAGGTAGCCGAAGGCGACGCCCTAGATGTATCGCGCAATCAGGTCGATGTGACTCTACTGCCTGGCGCCCAGGGAGCAGACCGGCAGGACGAGGTTGTACAGTTGATCCGCTCGGGGTGCGGTCGCGCCGATGCAGTAACTGTGGCCGAGAATTTGAAACAAGTACAGGCCGGAGTGCGCGTCCGTGTAGATAGCTTGCCCTCCCTACTGGGCCGGATGACCCGCCGGCAAGAGGCATATCGCGTGGCTGGCGGGATCCACGCAGCGGCCCTGTTCGACGCAACGGGCCGGACGATTGTGGTGTGCGAGGATGTTGGCCGGCACAACGCGGTGGACAAGGTGGTGGGATATTGTCTGCTACGCGGTATTCCGCTGCAGGACAAGGTGCTGATGAGTACCGGGCGGGCCAGCTACGACATGGTGGTCAAGGCAGTGCGGATGGGCATCCCGATCATTGCATCCATCTCGTCGCCCACATCGTTGGCTGTGGAACTGGCCGAGGCATTGAACTGTACCTTGCTGGGCTATTTGCGCGGCAAGAAGTTGAACGTATACACACATCAGTGGCGTATCATTGTCAATGGGACGGATCCCAGTGAGAGTGAGGCATTATGAAGGCTGAAACAATCCTAAAGGAAGCGATCCAAAGCGAGGTCGAATCGCACGAACTGTACACCCAGGCCACGGCACTGGTCCAGTCGGTGCACATCCAAGATCTCCTGCGCGAGCTGGCACAGGAAGAGTTGGGTCACAAGGTCGCGCTGGAGAAGATGCTGGCCGATCCCGACCTGCGGGATTGGCAGGTGAGTGAGCTCCAGGCGGCGCCGATCCAAGATTACCAGATCAGCGATCACCTTGTTGCCCGCCCATTGAAGGCCGATGCTACCTTCCAGGATGTCTGCATCTTTGCGGCGCAGAAGGAAAAAGAGTCGCACGAATTGTACCGCAATATGGCTGACCAGAGTTCGGGCGACGTGCGAGACTTGCTGGAAGCGATGGCCAAAGACGAACTGCGGCATAAGAACCTGGTCGAGGGCTGGTACGAAGAGGTCGTTTACCAGGAGTTCTAGTTCCATCTACAGCGGCTGCTGTGCAGACTGTCCCACCGGACACGTCCCCGCCCTCGACCCCGACGGCTGTCCCGGCAGCGACCGCTGCGGCACCGAATCCACGACCGCCAACGGTGACTCCTGCAACCCCCTGGGAGATCGGGTCATTGCCTTGCCAACACTGAACTGGGTCGAGGCGCAAGAGGGCTCACGTTCCTGTAATCAGGTTTGCCTCTGGTTGACCTCCCAAAACAGTACTGACGCTCATCCAGCTGCTGTAGATTGAATAGGAGTGACCCCAAACAGCGCGATGGGGCCTTCTGGTTCTCCTTGCTGTCTCTTGTCCCTCAGGTGGGAGACGGTGCCAGCCAGACAGTGAGGGCGACGGCTGATCATCGCTAGGTAGCGGCTGGGTTGACTGGGCGCTATTCTCCCAGCTCAGCCAATATGTCCGCCACTGCTGCCTCCAGATCCCGCGCGCGGCCGCGGGCCTGCACCGCGGCGGTGGTGTCGGCCGGCAATTGGGCCGCAACGGCGGCTATCTGCCCACCCGCCAGGTCTTCCAATAGCCGCGACTTGGCCACTAGTGGGTAGCGCTCCGCCATGGCATACATCTCCACAGCCCGCTCAGCCTGGCCCTGATCGGCCAGCAGCAAGGCCATGGCCGAGACCACGATCATCTGGAACATGAACGTCTCATAGTCGTGGATAGGTGCGGCCATGCGCAGCGCCTCACAAAGGTGCTGCCTCGCCTGGGGCAGATCCCCCGTCCCCCGGGCGACCAGGGCCAAGAGGGCGAGGGCTTGGCCCTGGTGGCCGCGCTGACGAATCTCTCGACAGAGGCCGATCGCTTCCCACAGTCGTCGCTGGGCGTCGCCATAGGCACCGGTGGCCAGTGCGGCCAGCGCGAGGTAGCAGCAACAGCGCTCCATGCCCCATTGATAGCCGGTCTCCCGGAACCGAGCCAGGCAGGCCAGCGTCTGCGCGCGCGCCCTTTCGTAGTGGCCGAGATGCATCTGGTTAAAGACGCGCACCAGATCCAGGAGATCCGCGTCGGCGGCACCTGCCCCCCCGTCCGTGCTGCGATGCTGGGCAAGCAAGGACTCGACCCGGGCGAACTGGCCAGCACCGAGGGCCAGGCTAACCCCGTGCATGAGGGAGGCCACGGTGCCCGGTGCGTCGCCTGGCTCTTCCTCGGCCTGGTCTTGATAAGCAGCCGTAGCCAAATTCAATGCGATCACCCGGTAGCTCCCCAGGCCGTTGCCCTGCGCCTGATGCAGTTCCAGGCTTTCTTCCAAGGCATGGTGTGCCAGATCGCCCGCTTCCGAAAAGGTGGCGGTCCGGCCCAAGGCCTCCAGTACGCTGGCCGTTCCCCAATGATCCTTCAGCGCCCGGTAGAGGGCCAGGCTCTGCCGGTACAATTGCGGGGCGACCCCACGATCCAGTTCCGAAGCCAGGTTCCCCAGCCGCCACAGGACAAAGGCCCGCCCGCGCTGGATCTCTTCTGGCAGGCTGCGGGTTCCATCTGGCTCGATCCAGGCCAGATCGTCGAGCAGGTCCAGACTGTGCTCCAGCAGCGCCCATGCCTGCTCGCGGCGGTCCAGCCGGTGACAAAAAACACCCTGCCAGGCCAGCGCCCTGGCCCGCACCCGCTCTCGACCAGCTAGTCCGGCTGCCAGTGGGACTCCAGATGGATGCGGGCCCTCTTCCCGGCACAGATCGTCAGTTTCCGCGAGCCCTTCTACAGCCCGCCGGCAGAGGCTCTCTCCTTCCTCGTAGCGCCCCAGCCACTTGTAGAAATAGCATAGTCCCTCCATGGCCTGGTCCAATTGCGCGACCTGTCCGCGGTCCGCTGCCCAGTTCCAGGCGGCGCGCAGGTTGCCATCCTCCGCGCTCATCTCGGCCAGCGCCGCCTGGTGCCTGCGTCCCTGCAGGTCCGCCCACCACCGCTCCACAGCGGTGGCGAAATAGGCGCTGTGCCGGTCGCGGGCATCTTGGGCAGCCCCTAGCGCGTCCGCGAGTCTTTCCCCGGCGTACTGCCGCAGCAGTTCGTGCATCACGTACCGCCCTACGACCGGCCACTGGAGCAACGACTGGTCGATCAGCGCTCGCAACTCCCGCAAGGATGCACCGGCTACCTGGCGCGCCGCCTCCAGTGTGAAGCTGCCCCGAAAGACCGACAGGTTGGCAAGTACCCGCCGTTGCCGGGGCGCCAGCAGGTCCCACGAGTGATCGAAAACGGCCCGCATGCTGCGCTGCCGGGCGGGCAGGTCTTGGTCATCCGTCTGCAAGAAGCCCAGCCCCCGCTCGCCTTCGAGCTGGAATGCAATCTCGGCCGGGGTGAGCATCCCGGCCCAGCTCGCCGCCAGCAAAATGGCTAAGGGCAAGCCATCGACCAGGCGGCAAATGTGGGCAAAGTCCAGCAGGTCCGCTGCTGATGCTTCAAAGCCGGGCTGCATCCGCCGAACGCTGGACAGGTAGAGCTGGATGGCGGGCATTGAGGCCAGGGATTCGGACTCGTCCGGCAGTCGCTCTGGGCAGGCCAGCCCACCGAGGGGCAACTGGTGCTCCACTTGCACGCCCAGCCGGGCCCGCGAGGTGACCAGGATCTTGAGGTTAGGAGCCGCGTGGAGGAGTTCGAGCAGCAGGCCGGCGCCCGCCAGTAGGTGCTCAAACCCGTCCATCACCAGCAGAACTTTTTTCCCACACAGATAGTCTGCGACCTGCTGCTGGGGGTGCGCTCCCTCTGACAGGGTTAGGTCCAGGGCTTGAGCGATGGTGGGCACGATGCCCACCACCGCTGGCACGGAGCCCAGGTGGACCACGGTGATGCCGTCAGCGAAGCAGTCTTGCGGGCCGCCTGACAGCAGGTCAGCCACTGCCTTCAACGCCAAATGGGTCTTGCCAACACCTCCCGGACCGACGAGGGTCAGCAGCCGGCAGGATGGATCCTGCAGGCGGACCCGGATCTCGGCCAGCTCGTCTTGGCGCCCAATCAGGGGGGGCAAAGGCGTCTGAAGGCTGCGGCCAGGCGCCGTGACGGGCTCAGGTGTCCCAAAGGGCACCCGCAGGTCGGCCCCGGTTCGGATTCGCCGGTACAAGGCCGTGGTCTCCGAATCTGGCTCGGCGTCCAGCGCCTGCAGGGCTCGACGGCAGGCCTCGTACTGGCGTAGGGCGGCGGTCCGCTGCCCGCCGCGGGCCAGCAGCCACATCTTGTGCCGGTGCGCATCCTCCTGCGCCGGCTCCACCTCCAGCAGACAGTCGAGATAGGCGAGGGTCTGCTCAGGCTGCGCCCGGGCTGCGTGGTGATCGACCAGGGCGTGGAGCGCCCGCAGGGCCAGGCTGCGCAAGTGCTCCCGCTCCAACAGCAACCACTCCTCAAAGGCAGGCGCATGGAGCACGGAGAGGTCCAACAGAAATTCGTCACGGTACAGCTCGATCGCTTCGGTCAGAGCCACGACGCCCGTCCTGGTCAGATAGCTCTCCTGGAGTGGACGAGCCCGGTTGATGCGCTGCTCAAAGGCCTCTACGTCCAGCCAGTAGGCGGACGAGCGGTCGAAGGCCACTTCGGTGCGCGTGATCGTCAGGTGGGAGGACACCCGCTGGCGGAGCTCAGCCACGACCTTGCGCAGGCTGGAGCGGGCGTTGGCCTCGGTGCAGTTCGGCCAGAACAGGCCGGCCAGCGCCGCGCGGCTGTGCGGGCGGCCGGTGACCGCAAGGTAGGCCAGCAAGGCCAGGGACTTTTGCAGGGTCCAGCCTGTCATAGGGGTATCGTCGCAGGTCACCTGGGGTCTGCCCAGCAGCGTGAGTCGCAGCTTGCCCATGACTCAGGCCCTCCTTTCTGGGCTACGGTTGCACAATGAGGGTACGGCGAATGCACGATGATTGTACGAAGGGATGGTACAATGAGGTCTGCAACGATCTATGGGTCGCAGTGTGCCCCTGCCGTATCTGACGATCGACAGCGAACCATTCCTTTGCAAAGATTATACCACCAAGTGGGGGTGAATGCAAAGAGGAGGAAATGTGCTGGTCCACGATGGGCCGCCGCGCTACGGCGCCTACCTGCTGCGCTATTGGAAAGTCCGAAGCGCCCGTCCCGGACAGCCCAGTACCTGGCGATTTAGCCTGGAGGAGGCCGGGACGGGCGAGAGGCGCGGCTTCCCCGACCTGGAGACGCTGGTAAGGTTTCTGGAGCGAGAACTGGGGTGCGCGAACGCTGGCGCGGCAAGCGCCCGGCCGATACAGAAGGAGGAGGAGAAATGAGTCGTCATGCACGCCATCTGGCGGCCATCGTCGTCGTTGTCCTAGTGGTCCTGACGTCCGCCGGAGTCCCCACCCAGGCTGCGCAGCAGCCAGCCCCGCCCGGTTCTGACCCAGCATCCAACCAGCCCTTCGTGGGTCCCACACCCGCCGCGGATGCGCCCTCAGCGCCCGCAGGCGAAGGCGGGGGGGACACCGCGGTCCCGGATGAGATGGCCAACGTGCCCGGTGTCACCGCCGATTGGTGGGCGGCGGTGCAGGAGCAGATCCGGGGGGACCTCTATGCCCTCACGCCCGACGAGGCGCAGGGCGGGGCTGATGCCTACCGGGGCTACAACCCCGACCACCGCTTCGAATTCAGTTTCGCCGCCGGAGGGCTACGCTTGGCGCCGTCCGCCAGTCCTGAGGCGACGGAGATAGGGCCATCCATGGACGCCGGACCGGCGCCGGCGCCAGCACCCTCCTGGACCTGGGAACTGCGCACCACCGGCTATGGCTACCAAGGCGACGTCCGGTCCCTGACGGCCCCGGAGGAGACGACCTCCGGCGCCAACCGACTGGAACTCGACCGTGGCGATCTGACCGAGTGGTACGTCAACGACGAGCGTGGCCTGGAACAGGGCTTCACCGTCGAGGCGCCGCCGCCCGGAACCGGCAAAGTCCTTGTCCTGGAGATGGCCCTCGACAGCGACCTGGTCCCCCTGGTGGCGACCGATCAGGCTATCGAGTTCACCCAACCCGAGGGCAACGTCGTCCTGCTGCGCTACAGCGACCTGTATGCCTACGACGCCCAGGGTACGTCACTACCGGCCCGCATGGCGCTCTCCGGCTGCGATCGGGATCCGGGGCCGGGAAGCTGCCGGCTGCAGCTCCTGGTGGAGGTTGCCGGCGCGCCCTTCCCGCTGCGCATCGACCCGCTGCTGACCGTGCCCGATTGGGCCGCTGTGGGCGAGAATAGCTCGGACAATTTTGGCTACTCGGTGGCTCCCGCCGGCGACGTCAATGGCGACGGTTTCGCCGACCTGGTCATCGGCGCCTGGGGCTACGACAGCTGGGGAATGGAAAGCAACGGCAAGGCCTACGTCTACCACGGATCGCCCGCCGGCCTGAGCGACACGCCTGCCTGGTGGCAGACCGGTGAGGAGATCGCCAATGAATTCGGTCATTCCGTGGCGACGGCGGGGGATGTCAACGGCGATGGCTATGCTGACCTCGTCGTAGGCGCACGGGGCTACGATAGCTCCCGCGGCAAGGTCTATGTCTACCACGGCTCGCCTGCGGGCCTGGGGGACCAGGCTGCCTGGTCGAGAGCCGGCGACGCCGGGGAGCTCTTTGGCCATTCGGTGAGCACGGCCGGAGACCTGAACGGCGATGGCTATGACGACATCGTCGTCGGCGCGCCGTATAATGGCACCGATGACACGGGCGCCGTCTCCGTCTACCTCGGCTCTCCGGCTGGCCTCATCCCCGGCTCGCTTGATTGGTACGGCCTCGGCGAGGCCGCCCTGGATACCTTTGGCTGGTCCGTGGCGACGGCCGGGGACCTGAACGGCGACGGTTACGCTGACCTGGTCGTGGGCGCGCCTGGCAAGGACTGCACTACGGACGGGCCTTGGAACTGTGGCGGCGCCTACGTCTACTATGGCCAGGCCGGAGGACTGACCCAGGACGACCCGGCCGACTGGACCGCCATCGGGCAGAACGAGGACGACCTGCTTGGCTTCTCCGTGGGCACCGCTGGTGATGTCAACGGCGATGGCATCAGTGATCTGGTGGTCACCGCTTCTGGCTCGTGGCCAGACCCCGGTGCCAGTTGGTGCACCGGCCTGGGAGAGGCCTATGTCTATCACGGTTCTCAGGCCGGGCTGACCCCGGGCGACCCGCCTGCCTGGACTGCCAGCGGCGAGAATGCCACGGACTTGTTTGGATCTGCCGCGGGCACCATTGGCGACGTCAACGGGGATGGCTATGACGACCTGGTCGTCGGCGCGCCTGGTTGGGACTGTAGCTTGGAGAATCCCCAGGCCTGGGACTGTGGAAAAGCCTACGTCTTCCACGGCTCGACGGTTGGCCTGGGTGCCATCCCTACCTGGACCGTCGCGGGCGAGAATGCCGGGGACCAGCTTGGCTTCGCCGCGGCGACGGCGGGAGACACGAACGGTGATGGCTACGATGACCTCGTCGTCGGCACGCCTGGCTACGACATCGAACGGGGCAAGGCCTACGTCTTCCACGGTACCTCACTGGGCCTGACACCCTCCTTCGACTGGACCGCCGGCGGTGAGGAAGCCCATGACTTTTTTGGTTCCGCCGTGGTGACGGCGGGGGACGTGGACGGCGACGGCTTCGCTGACCTGGTCGTCGGCGCCTACGGCTACGATGGCGAGCGCGGCAAGGCCTACCTCTTTCCGGGCACGCCGGCCGGTCTGGCCACCACCCCTGACTGGTCCGCCGAAGGCGAGATGCCCGGCGACCGCTTTGGCCGGTCTGTGGCGGCGGCAGGTGACGTGAACGGCGATGGCTATCATGACCTGGTGGTCGGCGCCCCCTGGAACGATGGCAACGGGACCAATGCGGGGAAGGCCTACGTCTACCACGGGGGTTCGGCAGGGCTCACCGCCGGTTCGGCTGACTGGACGGCCAGCGGCATCCATGGC
>JASFOV010000131.1:0-9912 GCA_050116355.1 Anaerolineae bacterium | reverse complement strand
AATATACTCTCACCGTTGAGCACGACTGCCATGCCTGGACCACGACTATGAGGATTGCGCCTATCAGTGCGCCATGTCACCAACGAGTTTGAGTATACCATAGGCCCATAACACTGTCAACCGGTTCTCGCTTCTCTTGGCCTGTTTCATTTATCCACGGCTCACGGGCGGAGGCATTCTGAGCATGTCGCTTGTGCTGACCGCCCGTACTGACCGCCTGTGCTGGTCGCAGGACAGTGCAGGACAGTGCAGGACAGTGAAGGATCCTCTGCGATGGCCCTGCTGCTTCTCATCGGGCTGCTGCCAAAGCCCGCGGACCAGGTGCGTCCAGGCCGCGAAACGCTATGCTTCGTACTCCAGCAAAGGTTCGCCATGGGCCACCTGGTGCCCTTCCACCGCATAGACCGTCGCAATGGCGCCTGCGCGAACCGCGCGGATGACATTGTCCATCTTCATCGCCTCGATAACCAGCAGGCGATCGCCGGGGGCGACCTCCTGCCCCACCTCGACCTTCACCGACTTGATCACACCCGGCAACGGCGAGGTGACACGGTTGCTGGCCGGCTCCTGATTTTCAGGGGCGTTGCGCGGCGGCGCGGTTGGGGCACTTGCCGGGCTCGAGGTAGCCGCTGCGGTCTCTTGCTCGTGAACGGGTGTCCTTTGGACGTCGACCGTCAGCGGCTCACCGTCCACCGAGACCTGCACCTGTGCCTGTCGCGGATCACTGAGAACTTGGACGTCAAATGTGTGACCGTTGATCGTGATTTGGTAGCGTTTCATCGAGCCCTCCGCGTGGCAGCGTGGGTGTCCATCCGGCGCTGGTGGTGGAGCGACCACCAGGGACTGGGTTCCAGTCCGGCTGCATCCCCCTCCGCCCTCGGAGCCGTGCGCTCACTCCCCTGCTCTGCTTCCGCCCGGGCCAAGGCTACCGCCACCACGGCAGCCCGCAGCCGGTCGGGCTCGTCCGGGGCTTCTGGTTCCGTCGTCGTCACTTCCACGCGTGGTTTGAGTTTTGCGAACAAGCCGCCGGATCCGGCTGGTTGGTCCTCGAACAGCCGGGTCATCAGTGACAGTAGACCGTAGAACAGCCCCAGCGAGAGGAAGAGGAGCGTCATACCCGCGGCAGTGATGAACAGGGCCAGGAAAAGTTCGTTGTCCAACCGCTATCCCTCCATGCGCTGCAGGGCCAGCGCCACGATGCTGGCCCATGGTAGGGCTTTGAACTCACCGCGGCTCAGTGCCGCCGCCAACTCGGCCTGAGTGAGCAAGACCCACTCTTGCTCCTCCAGGTCGTCCGGATCCGGCTCGGTCACCGGCTGCGCACCTCGGGCCAGGTAAAAATAGGCGGTGCCGGCGCCTCGATTGGGATCAACGCGGTAGGTGCCCAATGGGATCCAATCGGCCGCCTCGTACCCCGTTTCTTCCAGCAGTTCGCGCTGTGCCCCGCTCAATGGATCCTCGCCTGGCTCGAGAAACCCGCCCACGGGTGCCAACGAGAGGCCGTCCAGTCCATATTTCCGCTGGCGAAAGCACAGAAAACGCTGGTCCTCTGTCTCCACGACAATGTTCACGAAATTGGGTGTGATAATCCACGGCCAATCGGCGATCACCCGCCCATCGGGCAGCTCCACCGCATGCTCTTCCACCGTCAGAAACTGGCTATATTCCAGGATCGTCCGTCGTGACCGGGTCTTCCACGCCTTCATGGGCTCAAGGTCCATCGCACGCTACAGCGGGATACTGCCGTGTTTCTTGGGCAGCGACGATGCTTGCTTGTCCCGCAGAAACTCCAGAGCCGCGCCCAGCTTGCTGCGCGTCTCGCTGGGCAGGATCACGTCGTCCACGTGTCCGCTGGCGGCGGCCGCGTACGGCCTACCGAATTTTTCGCGGAACTCGGCCGCAAACTCTTCCCGGATCGCGTCCGGATCCTGGGCTTCCTGCAATTGCTTGCGGTATAGGATGTTGACCGCGCCCTCCGCGCCCAAGACGGCGATCTCGGCTGTGGGCCAGGCATAGACCAGATCGGTGCGCACATACTTGCTACTCATCACAATGTAGGCGCCGCCATACGCCTTGCGTGTCACAACAGACACCTTGGGCACGGTCGCCTCAGAATAGGCGTACACGATCTTGGCCCCATGGCGGATGATGCCGCCGTGCTCTTGTCTAGTGCCCGGCATAAAGCCGGGGCAGTCGACAAAGGTCAACAGGGGGATATTGAACGCGTCGCAGAAGCGGACAAAGCGGGCGATCTTGTCCGAGGCATCGATATCGAGCACGCCCGCCAGCCACGCCGGCTGGTTGGCGACCACGCCTACTGCCTCGCCGTTGAGTCGCGCAAAGCCTACCACCGCGTTGCGGGCGAATCGGGCATGTACCTCAAAGAAAGTCCCCACATCAAAAATACGCTCGATGGCCTCGCGGATATCGTACGATTGCGAGTCGTCCAGCGGCACCAGGGTATCCAAGGTTGCATCGGCCCGGTGCGGATCGTCCTCTGCTGGCCGCCGGGCCGGTGGAACGGCATTGTTGGGCGGTAGGTAGCTAAGCAGGGTGCGGGTCAGGGCAAAAGCGTCCGCCTCATCTGTCGCCACAAAGTGGGCCACACCGCTCGTCGCGGCATGGGCGTGAGCCCCACCTAGCGTCTCAAAGTCCACCTCCTCACCGGTCACCGTCTTGATCACTTCCGGCCCGGTGATGAACATGTGGCTGATGCCCTCGGTCATGATGACAAAGTCGGTCAGCCCTGGGGAATAGACCGACCCACCGGCGCACGGCCCCAGCATGACACTGATCTGGGGGATCACACCGCTGGCCTGGGTGTTGCGCCAGAACAGCTCGCTGTAGCCGGCCAGGCTCCATACCCCTTCTTGAATGCGGGCGCCGACCGAATCGTTGAGTGAGACGAATGGCAGGCCAGCTTCCAGGGCCAGGTCCAAGACCTTGCACACCTTCTGGGCTTGCACTTCGGAGAAGGAACCGCCGACCACCGTAAAGTCCTGCGCCGCGACGGCCACCTTCTGGCCATTGATCCGGCCCAGGCCTGTCACCACACTGTCGCCGGGGAAGCGTTTCTTGTCTAGACCAAAGTCGCTGTGGCGGTGCGTGACATACGGATCGATCTCCTGGAAGCTACCGGGATCCATCAGGTGGTCGAGTCGCTCCCGGGCGGTTAGCTTGCCCTTGGCGTGCTGCCGTTCGATGGCCTGACTGCCACCGCCCTGTCGCGCTTCTTGACGGCGGCGCAACAGCTCCTCGTTCAGCTCATGGGCTGCCATGCCTTCCTCCTGACGTTCTGTCCTCCGGCCCGATTCCAGCGAATGGTCGACAGTCAATCCCGACCAGATGGCGCAAGGAGCGGTAGTGGGCAAAAAAAGAGACCGTTCATGGATCTCCGCAGGGCGACCAGTATTGCGAGCCGCGCTGCCCAGGGCATTTGTCGTACTGGTTGGCAAAGCGAGTATACCACCACTTCCACCAACTGTCCAGCGCACCCCCAGCTCGAACTACGGCGAGCGCATTTGGCCTCACCACCGGCTGGCGCTAGATCTCCACCGGAGCGAGCGTCCTGAGCATGTCGCCTGCCAAGTCTAAGATAATCAGCGATCTGCTGCCCACAGGTGGGCGTACTTTAGACCGCTGCCGGTATTGAACAGGACGACAGTCTCTTCGTCCCCAATCCAGCCCTGGTGCCGCAGGCGCTGGAAGGCGGCCAGTGTCGCTCCTCCTTCGGGACAGGCAAAGATCCCCTGGTTGTGTCCCATCAGATTGGCCGCCTGCATCATTTCTTCATCTGGCACAGCCACGGCTGTTCCGTGGCTTTCGCGCAACGCGCGGAGGATCAGAAAATCACCCACCGCCCCCGGCACACGCAGCCCATCAGCGATGGTCTCGGCCCCTTGCCAGGGTGTGGCAAACTCTTCGCCCTCGTGGAACGCCCGGACCATCGGTGCACAGCCTGCCGACTGGACGGTGACCATCCGCGGCCGTCGTGTCCCGATCCAACCCAACTGTTCCATCTCGTCAAAGGCCTTCCACATGCCGATCAAGCCCGTGCCGCCGCCGGTGGGGTAGATGATCACGTCCGGTAGGGTCCAGCCCATCTGCTCGGCCAACTCGTAGCCCATCGTCTTCTTGCCCTCGATGCGGTACGGCTCTTTGAGGGTGGACATATCAAAGCGGCCAAAGCGGCGCACGCCCTCCGCGGCGGCTTGGCCACAATCGGTGATCAAACCATCGATCAGCGTCACCTCGGCGCCCAGGGCGCGGCACTCGGCCACAAACAGGGGCGGTACATCTTGGGGCATAAAGACGTGGGCCTCCATCCCGGCCAGGGCTGCATAGGCGCTCATCGCCCCCGCCGCATTCCCCGCCGATGGGATCGAAACCGCCGCGACCCCTAGCTCGTAGGCTCGTGAGAGGGCCACACCCAACCCGCGAGCTTTGAACGACGCCGTGGGATTCAGCCCCTCGTCCTTGATGTACAACCGCTCGAACCCCACCGCCTCGCCCAGCCGCTCGGCATGGATCAGGGGCGTCCAGCCCTCGCCCAGACACAGCACGAACCGGGGATCGCGCACCGGTAGCAGCTCGCGATAGCGCCATAGCGTCCCTTCGCGACTAGCGATCTCGGTGGGGGTGAGGGCCTGACCGGCCGCCTCAAGATCGTAGCGGGCCAGCAGTGGCTTGCCGCATGCTGGGCAGAGGTTCCACAGGTGATCGGCTTCCTGCTCTGTACCACACAGACCACATTCGAGGTGGGTCAAAAAGCTCATTATCTACTCCTTCAAAGAGTTCTAAAGATTGGGCATCAGATCGCGTAGCACCCGGTAGCCGGTTACCTGGATGCCGGCCCCCCGCACATAATCGCGCAACTCGTTGCTGCGCAGCGTTTCGTAATCGGCCACGCGGCTGCGCCAGCTCTGGGTAATAGCTCGCAGCTCAGGTGTATCAGCGGCGGGATGGATAACAAAGTGGGTCAGGCCCGGCGGCAGGGCATCGAATTCGCGCTTGGCCAATGCCAGCCGGTCGCCCGGTTCCTCGTCCAGGGGCAGACCAATGATGTGATCGATCAGGGGCACGCCCTGCGCCTCCAACTGGGCTACGAACTGGGCCGCCAGAGTGGCCATCTCGCCGTCCATACCGAACGCCCGCCAGCCCGCCTCGTCCAGGCGGGGGATCATGGGCGGTAGCCTGTGTTGCAGCGCCAATTGGACGTAGCCATACACAAACTTGGGGTGAGCCACCGTGCCCATGTGCGTGTCCACATGGGTCACGTCGATGCCGCTTGCCAGGGCGCGGGCCAGCTGGGCCTCCAGCTCGTGCTGGACCGCTGCGCTATCGGCGTGCGCCTGCGTTCCCTCCGAGCGCCGGTGAAGATAGCCCTCTTCGTCCAGTAGGCCGCTGGCCGGGTCGCGGGTCGAGATCGGTCCCCACCGGTACAGTTCCCACTCGCTGGTCAGGGTCAAGTGCACACCCAGGTCCACGCTGGGTTGCCGGCGACAGTAGGCCGCCACAGCGGGGAACCACGGACAGGGGACCATCGTCGCGCCCGAGCTGAGCAGGCCAAAATCCACCAGATCGGCAAAGGCTATCAGGCTGGCTTGGCACATGCCCACATCGTCGGCGTGGAGGATGACCACGCGGTCGTCAGTGGCCAAACCGAGCTTCTTCAACACCGGGTTGGGATCCATCAACACCTCTCATTCAACGAAACGGGCACAATCGGAATGACTCTTGGTCTACGTCGTCAGTTGCCGGCGGCGCTCGGCCATGGCTGCCCGCAGCCGCGCCTCGTCCCGGGGATATGTGACATAATACCCGAACCAGCATAAAAGCAGCAAGGTCCAGGAGACGGGCACACTGACCAGCATGGCCGTCTGCAGGCCATATGCCTCGGCCAGCCAGCCGGCCAGGAATGCTGATAGCGCCGACAGGCCGCCTTCGACCGCGGCGATCATAGCCCAGGCGGTGCTGCGCAGTTCAGGACGGAGCACCGATTGCAGTATGGGGTCACGTCCACCCTTGCCCGCCCAGCCGACCATACTGCCCGTCAAAAAACCAAACACCATCAGTGGTACAAAATCCAGTGGAACACCGAATAGGACCGCCGTCATCCACACCCCGTTCAGGATCGAGATCTGGGAGACCACGATGCGGCCGCGCTTCGGACTGCGGCGGTCGGCCCAGTCGGCGATCAGCCCCCCGATGAACTGGGCCACAGCCTGGCCGATGATAATGACGGCAAAGACTAGCGGGGCGCGGCCCTGTGGGATGCTCCGTTCGTCCACCAGCCAGGTGACCAGATAAGCGCCCATCACCACCCAGGGTGTGACACCGAAAATGCCCTGGACGAATGTCACCCACATCGTGGGAATGCGCAGAATCTCGCGCACGTCGGCCGGCTTGATGCGAAAGCGCAGGGCATCGGCCTCGGTGATGCTGCCCGTCAGCTCTGGTTCGGCCGCGCCGCGGGGTGGCTCTTTGACGAAAATAGCGATGATCACGCCCGACAGGACGCTGGCCCCGCCCAATACGAAGAAACCCCAGCGCCAGCCCAGGCCGGGCGTGCCCTGCATCCAGCCCAGCATGACTACGCTGACGATCACCCCCACGAATCCGGCCGAGCCGAGAAAGCCGTTGGCCCGCCCCCGCTCCTGCGGTCCGAACAGGTCGCTGATGATGGAAAAAGTCGGTGGCAGCAAGCACCCCAATCCCAGCCCGGCAACAATACGCATCCAAAACAGTTGCTCGTAGCTGGTCGCGAATCCACAGGCCAGGGTCCATAGGCCCCACAGTCCGGTGCCAAAGACGATGACCCACTTGCGACTGGTACGGTCAGCCACAAACCCCCAAAAGGGTGCGCTGAGCGCCTGGAGTAGGTTGCGCCAACCGGCGATCTGGCCCAGGCCGGCGTAGCCAAAGTTCAGCGCGTCGCGGATTGCCGGAAAGAGGACCGACATAGCCTGGCCCTCGCCCTGGTCGATGAAATAGCCCGAGGCCAGGGCCAACAGTGTGCGCCAGCGCCCGCGTCGCACCGCGGCGGCTGGCTCAGCAGCGGGACCAGGGATTGCGTCTGTGCTCATATCCATCTCCTGGCGTGGTGGTTCTGTGTGTGCGGGTGTCCAGGCTCCCACATGAGTAGGAATTGGCTCATCAGGCAGAGATCTCCGGCATTGGCGGCTCGGCTGTATGCCGGGTAGTGATGACGACATAATCAGGATGGTTCTGGGCCAGTGTGACGGGATAGTCCACGTCCTCATCACCCAGCAGGGCGATGCGCAACACCGTGCGCTGCCAGGCGCCGCCCTGGCAGTACAGGCGCAGGCGGCGGGCAGCCAAAATGTCGGCCAGGCCCAGGGTCACCGCTAGGGGCGGCAGGGCGGCCGGATTGCCGCCGGTGGACCGGATGCTGTTCATCACTACCGTCTCTGGGGCCAAGGCCACGATGCGCGTGATCGAGGCGCGGAACTCCTCAGGCGTGAGTTTGTACCAGCGCGACACCGGCGGCTCATTAAAGGCCAGGTGGCCGTGGTAGCCAACACCGCCATAGCAGGTATCCACGCCGCCCACCTCGGCGATGCGCTGGCTGATGCGCTCCAGGTGACGGGGGTCGGGAAAGAGGATCTGGTCCTCGGGAATGCGTAATGCACCATCGAGACGGTCATAGACGGTTCGCCGCATGAACCCCTCAAAGCTCAGAGGGTGGTCAAGCGGCAGGGGCCGGCCTTGCCAATCGAGGTAATCATCCATGTGAAAGGCATAGACCTGCTGCCAGCTGATCCGTTCCCGGTTGCAGATCTCGACCAGGTGCGGGTAATGGTCCACCGGGCCGACGGGCAGGATCAGCCGCGTCGGCTGTCCCGTGGCGTTGCGCCCGGCGATCTCGTCGGCGATGCTCCGCGCAAAGTGGTCATAGAGGGCCTCCAGATCAGGCAGGATCTCCAGGCCAACTTTGCTGCGGCGCGGCAGCTCGTCGGCGGGGATGGACAGGATCGCATCAAGCTGTTCGTTGGGCATCGTTGTCCTCAACCTGACCTAATCGGTTCATGGTCTAACCTGTCCTCCAAGCCTTGCTCTCTTACCCTTAGCAAGAGCCTCCCCCTTCACCGTGGACCATGAGTGGAATCGTAGACGACGCCCGGGGCATGATGCCCACGCGGGCCTGCGCTGGGAGATCGGGTAGTGCCAGCTCCAGCGCCACATCAAGGCTGGCGGTTGGTGTGAGCAGCAGCCGCCGCACCAGCGCGGGCGCCATCTCGGACACCAGGAGCGTCCGCACCCGGGCGGCGTCGCGAGCGATCTGATAGGCCTTGTGCGGACCGATCCGAAAGCCCTCGCGCCCGAATTTCGCCAGCACCTCATTGTAGGACCGCATTCCCATCATCCAGTCGGTATAGACCTGGCTGCCGGGTCCCTCCGGGCAGGCGGCTACCAAGATCACCGTGCCACCGTCGCGCGTCACCAGGCTGGCGTGAGCCAGGGCTTTCTGCGACTGGTACAGATTGATGTCCTTGGGATGACCGCCGGGCGAGGCGATTACCAGGTCGAACGGCGCGGCAACCGCCACCTGGCAAACCGAGCGACTCAGCGGAATACCTGCCTCCATGACCGCTCGCGGTTCACCGGCCAGAACATGGGCGATCTGCTTCTGGCCGGTGAGGACCGCATTCAGTGCCAGGTGCACGCCAATCGTTTGCCCAATCTCCTCTACATCCTGCCGGGCAGGATTGTCCTCGAAGGCGCCCAGCCGCGCCTGGGGATGAGTCATCAAGCTGTGGTTGCGCTCGATCGTTTCGCGCCCCGCCAGCCCAATGGCTGCACCCTTGACGCCACCCGAGAAGCCTTGGAACTGGTGGGGCTCTATGTTGCCCACGACCAACCGCAGGTCTGCGCTCAGGAAGTGGCGGTTGATCCACACCGGTGTCCCCCGCGAGGTCTCGCCCAGGTGAACGAGATTGGACCGGTTGTTGGCGTCGTGACACTGGACGGGGTAGCCGGCCCGCACCTCCGCCGGGATAATGTCGGCGAATTCGTTGCGAGACATTGGTGGGTGCGCGCCGCTGGCGATCAAGAGCCGGACCGCCTCCGGCTCCAAGCCCAGTCCTTCCAGACGGCGCAGCAGCGGCGGCAACAGGTGCTCGTGGGGCACAGGCCGTGTCTTATCGTTGATGGCTATCGCCGCCGAGCGGAGCCCGCGCCAGCTCTGCCAATTGACGCCGCCTATCGGTGCATCAAGCGCGGCCTCAACGCTGGCGGTGGGGTTTGCCGCTGCCCCCACCGACTCCGGCTCCAGTACCTTGACGCACAAGCCCCTGGGCAGGAGGAAGGTCAGTTGTCCCCGGCCGTAGGGTAGGGCAAAGGCCAACATCCGTCCCAATCCAACCGTCTCCTCACGCAAACTGGGGCAGGTACTCGGCAAAGGCCGTCAAAAAGTCGTCCAGGATGGCCCGTGCCGTGTCGATGTCGTTGATCATCGGGTCCAAGAGCAGGGCTTGCAAGGCCAATTGCCGGTCGCCCTGGATACAAGCGTCTACGGTAATGGAACTGAGGGCCAGTTCGCGGCGGCACAGCTCGGCGATTCCCTCCGGCAGGGGCGGCATATTCAACCCATGGATGCCCAGTCCCGAGATGAGACCCGGCACTTCCACGATCGCATCGGCCGGCAAGTTGGGAATGAGGCCATCGTTGGGCAGGTTGAGCTGCTGGTGGTACTCGTTGGTATTGAAGGTGATGGCCTCGACGATCTCGGGCACACCCTCGCTGATAGCCAGCTTGAGCTCATCCACCGGCTGCTCGCCGTTGACGATCGCCTGAGCCTGCGCCCAGCGGTCGGCGCGGCGCTGGCGGTTGCCGTCCCAATTTTGATGAGTCAGATGGTATTTCTCCCATGGCTTTCGGACCGGGTCGTGG
>JASFOV010000130.1:0-10063 GCA_050116355.1 Anaerolineae bacterium | reverse complement strand
TGTCGTATCGCGATCATCGCCCGGCTGAGATAGCCATCTGACTCCGAGCTGAGTAGTGCAGGATATGCACACGGAAGGACTCACGTTTGCCGCCAAGGCTCTTACTCGGCACCTTGCAGAAAAACGAGAACTCGGTTATAATCTCTGACGGACACCTGCAGGAATGTGTGTCCAAACCACTTGCCATTACTAGCCAATCTTGTCGCGGTCGCAGATACGTGCATCGAACCCGACATCGAAACGCAATTCCTACAATATAAACTACCAAATAGACAGAGATTTTCTCACTCAGCGAGACTGCTTCGAGTTCCTCAGACACCCAGCTGCTGGTTCTGACAGCAAACCTGTGCAGGGCCACAAGGAAGGGGGGGATGCGATCGAACATTTCGTCGGCTGTGTCCAGAACGCCAGAAGTAGATGATGGGGAGGGAGAGAAATGAGTAAGCTATTTTACTGGATCATGATTGTTGCTCTGTTGGGCGCATCCCTGGTCGCCTGTGGTGCTACGCCAGAACCGACCATGGCACCTGAGCCAACAGAGGCGCCACAAGCCGAGCCGACAGAGGCTGAAGAGCCGATGGCAGAAGAGGTCACGATGGTTGTCGGCTTTACGACCTCCCAGACCGGCAACTACAATGTCTCCTCCACGCGACAGGTCAATGGTCTTACGCTGTGGATGAACGAAGTAAACGGCGCCGGGGGCATCACGCTAAGCGATGGGACGGTAGTCAAGTTTGACTATGTGACCTACGACGACGAAAGCAACAAAGACCGTGTCCAGGAGCTGTACACGCGACTAGCGACCGAGGACAATGCCGATTTCTTGATCAGCCCCTATTCCAGCGGCTTGACTGCTGCGGCGGCTATTATTGCTGAGCAGAACGGCAAGATCATGATCACTACTGGGGCCGCTTCGGACGACGCCTACAAACAAGGCTATACCCTGGTCTTCCAAGCCTACACCCCCGCCAGCCGCTATCTGACGGGCGCCGTCGATCTGTTGGCCGAATTGGACCCAGAGGTCACCAAGGTAGCCTTTGTGTACGAGAACACCACGTTTGCCACCAGCGTGGTCGAGGCAGCCAACGACTATGCGGAAGAGCAGGGCTACGAAGTCGTGCTCTTTGAGGGCTATGACGCCGAGACCGCTGACTTTGGACCCTTCATCAACAAGATTGTAGACTCGGGCGCCGAGGCCATCCTGGGCGGTGGTCACTTCCAGGACGGTAGCACCTTTGCCCGCCAGATCCACGAGAAAGGTGTGGACATCAAATTCTTCACCCTGCTCGTGGCTCCGCCAGAGCCTGACTTTGCCGATCTGGGCGACGCTGCAGTAGGCGTTATTGGTCCCAGCCAATGGGAGCCGTTGGCCGAGTTCACACCCGAGTCAGCCCAAGAAGCCGGGATTGAGTGGTTCGGCGCGCTGGGCTCAGAATTTGTGGCAAACTACGAGGCCGCCTATGATGAAGAGCCATCGTATCACTCCATGGGTGGGTACGCCGCCGGTCAGATTCTGGAGAAAGCCATCATCAATGCTGACTCGCTTGATCCAGAGGCCATCAAACAGGCGATGGATGCCATGGATATCCTCACGGGCTATGGTCACATCAAGTTCGACACCAATGCGGAATCCCATGGCTTGCAGATCGGCCACTCGATGGTCTACATCCAGTGGCAAGAGGACAACAGCGGCAGCCTGGTGAAGCAGGTGGTCTGGCCGTTGGAGGGCGCCACGGCCGACGCCCTCTATCCCAAGCCATAGGGCAGATCGCGAACGACCAAGATAGAGATAGAGAGCAATGCTCTCTATCTCTATCTCCATTCCTTTCCCGACAAGGAGAATCGCATGGGTGACCTTCTCATTGCCTCTTTGGCTGATGGCCTTCTCCTGGGATTCGTCTATGGCATTGCGGCCATGGGTCTCTCGCTGATCTGGGGCGTGATGGATGTAATTAACCTTGCCCACGGGCCGGTTATCGCGCTGGGGATGCTGGGGATCTATTTCGCCTCGACCGGATTGGGGCTGAACCCCTACCTGGCTCTGATCTTGGTAGCTATGGGCGGTTTGCTGCTGGGCATCCTGATCTACTGGGGGGCCGTCCACCGGGTGATCGACGCTCCTCACCTCTCCACTTTGCTGGCCACCTTTGCAGTCAATATGATCATCATCGGCATTGGCACGGCGATCTTTACCACTTCGCCACGCAATGTGGATTTCAGCCTGGGAAGCTTCTTTCTAGGACCGATCACCATAGGTTGGACGCGGATCGCGGCAGCTGGACTGGCCGCGTTGGTTACCGCGCTGCTCTACCTCTTTCTCCATCGCACCCGGCCTGGCAAGGCCATCCGTGCTGTGACCGACAACCGTGCCGCCGCTGAATTGATGGGCATTCCCACCAGCTGGATCCTGGCCCTCAGCTTTGGGTTGGGCACGCTGCTGGCCGCTTTTTCAGGTGGACTGATCGCCACCTTTTTCCCTTTTACCATTCTGGCTGGCGGTTCCTACGAACTGAAGAGTTTTGTGATCTGCGTCTTGGGCGGACTGGGGAATCCTCTGGGCGCACTCATTGGAGGTCTGCTCCTTGGAGCACTGGAGGGCATTATTCCTGCCTTCATTGAAACCTCCTGGGTGCCAGTCCTGGAGTTCGCCCTCTTTGTCCTGATCCTGCTGGTGCGCCCACAGGGCTTGTTGGGGAGCCGATCATGAAGCCATTCGGTGAGACTCAAAGTAAGCGCCTGAGAGATCCTGGGCTGTGGCTGGCATTGGCCATCGTTGCGGCCTTTGCCCTGTGGCCGAGCGTGGCCAGCAACAAAGCCTACACTCGAGAGGTGGCTTTCACCATCCTCAAAGCAATGGCGTTGGCCTCTAGCTTGAACATCTTGCTGGGCTATACCGGCTACGTCAGTTTTGGCCACATCGTCTTTTACGGAGTGGGCGGCTATATCGGGTTCTACCTGATAAGCGTCCACAATCTCCATCTTGTCTTGGCCGTGCTAGCAGGTGGTCTAGGCGCCGGCATCCTGGCCTTTCTGTTGGGCAAAGCCATCCTGCGCCTGCGCGGCGCCTACTTTGCCCTGGTTACCATCGGCGTGAACGAAGCCTTCCGCGCGTTTGCCAAAAACTTTGATCCTGTTGGCGGGCCCATCGGCATGACGCTGAACTTCCAGGTCTACCAAGCCTACGGCAACCCCAACCAAGCACTGTGGATCGCCTACATCGCGTTGGCCGCCCTGACCGTGATCATCATCCTCGTAAGCTACCTGGTCAAGACCTCCCGCTTTGGGCTAGGGCTGATGGCCATCCGCGAGAACGAAGATGCCGCCGAAGTGATGGGCGTGAATGCTCCAACTGCCAAGACGTGGGCCTACGTTCTGTCAGCCGTCTTTCCAGGAATGATCGGGGTACTCTTTTTCTTCAAGAACGGCAACATCGAGCCTGGCGACGCCTTTGTACTCCACCAATCGATCGAATGGATCGTCATGGTGATGTTGGGCGGCCAGGGGACTGTGCTGGGGCCCATCGTCGGGGCGGCTGGCTACCAACGGTTGCGCGGCCTGCTGTTGGTCAGTGCGCTCTTCAAGAACATCCAACTGGCCGTGGCCGGCGGGCTGCTGCTAATCATCATTCTCTTTGTGCCGGCAGGTGTGATCGGCTGGCTACGCCGTCGCTTCCCCCGCTTGCGGAGGGTACTGGTATGAGCGCAGAGCCAATCCTTCAAATTCAGGACGTATCCAAGCGCTTTGGCGGTCTACAAGCTCTGGCCCAAGTCACCTTTGATCTACCCAAAGGGCAGATCCTGGGATTGATCGGGCCCAATGGCGCGGGCAAGACGACCTTGTTCAATTGCATAAACGGCATCTACCGGCCAGAAGAAGGTCAGGTTGTCTTCCAGGGCAGGGATATCACCGGCCTGAGGCCCTATCACATTGCACGCTTGGGCCTGGCCCGCACCCACCAGATCGTACAGCCTCTGGAGGAATTGACGGTGCTGGAAAACGTCATGGCCGGTTCCTGCTATGGACACGAGCAGCGATCGCTTGCTCGAGCAGAGGGCATTGCAGACGAGGTGCTGTCTTTCGTCGGCCTGGCCGAACGCCGCGAGGCGTTGGCTGTTAGCCTGAATGTGGCCCAGAAGAAACGTCTGGAACTGGCCCGTGCCTTGGCGGCCCGCCCCCATCTGCTCTTGCTGGATGAGGTTTTGGCTGGCCTCAATCCCACCGAAATCACAGAAATGGTCGACGTCGTGCGCCAAATCCGTGACCAGGGCGTCACCATCCTCATTATTGAGCACGTAATGCACGCTCTGATGAACGTCTCAGACCGCGTCATCGTCCTCGATTATGGCCAAGAGATCGCAAGGGGCACACCTGACGAGGTAGCCAATGACCCCCAGGTGATTGAGGCCTATCTAGGCGATCCGAGACTGGCCGAGCGGCTAATGGGGGAGGAGTGAACATGGCGTTGCTAGAGATTCAAGACGTTTCGTCTGGCTACGGCGAGGTGCAGATCCTGTGGGATGTATCTCTCAAGTTGGAACGCGGCAAGCTGACCGCCCTAGTTGGTTCCAACGGCGTGGGCAAAACCACCCTGCTGCGCACGGTCATGGGACTGGTCAAGCCCTCGCGGGGCTCTATCACGTTCGACGGCCAGGATGTGACCCGCATCTCCCCCCATGGAAAAGCCGCCCAGGGGATTGTGTTGGTACCGGAGGGTCGCCAGCTTTTCCCGAGTATGACGGTCTACGAAAACCTAGAAATGGGTGCCTACACCAAGCGGGCCAAGGCCCACTTTCAGGAGAACCTTCACAAGGTATACGACATGCTGCCGCGCCTCAAGGAGCGCGCAGATCAGAAGGCCGGTACTCTTTCCGGCGGGGAACAGCAGATGCTGGCCGTGGCCCGTGGGCTCATGGCCCAGCCCGAGATTCTGATGTTCGATGAACTGTCTTTGGGCTTGGCCCCCTTTCTAGTGCTGAACCTCTTTGAAGTGTTGCAGCGCTTAAAGGAGGAGGGGCTAACGATGCTTCTGGTGGAACAAAATGTACAAATGGCCCTAGCCGTGAGCGAGTATGGCTATGTCCTGGCCGAAGGGCGCATTGACATGGAGGGATCCAGTCGCGAGCTGGCACGGAATGAGTACGTCCGCGCCGCCTATTTGGGCATTTAGGCCAACCTTTCTGCGAAGAGGCCGGAACTGCCTTTCGATGGCAGTTCCGGCCTCTCTTTGATTGACGCCGAGTGCTCAGGTCGACCACGCCATGCAGTAGGCAGACAGGGGGCAGGCCCTCCAGATGGTACATCACACTGTACTTGTAGTACGGGTCACAAGCGGCAACAATGTGTTGCTTTGTCTGGTCGAGTCACACTCAAGCAAAGCTTATAGCAACGCTAGTAGTTCCGCTGGCTGGAGTACTGGTATCGGACCCAAGCCATAATCTCGCACATTCCGAGTTACCAAGTAATACATGCCACTCCTGGCAGCAGCCATCATCTGCACCGTATCTTCAAAATCGCGATACGGCAGGTTGAGTGCCTGTTCAATGACCTCATGGTCCACTGCTGCCACTGACAAGAAGGTCAGCAAGTCCGTCAGTGCCACGCGCGCTTGCTCAGCGGATTGATACCTGGCGAGTAGATAGAATAGTGTAGTGAGACTGTGGGCAGCCACCCAACCTTCAACTACACGCGTCTCGGCAGCAGCCAGGATGCGGGCAGACATGTCATAGAAAGGCTCCCGCCGCTGTAACACGTCGAGAATTACATTGAGGTCGAACAAGACTTTGAGCTCAGCCGCCATACTTCTCTTCCAAATACTTGCCATAATCCTCGATCGAAGCATCTGGAGGCAGGATTCCCGAGAGACGTCTGACCATAGGAGCATCAGCAAGGGAGTCTTCTTGTAGGCTCAACTGGCGAAGGAACTCGGATACCAGGCGGGTGAGTGTCGTGTCATGCTCGCTAGCGTACCGCTTAGCCCCTTCGAGAAGATCTCGGGGCACCCTAACTGTCATTTTTGTCCTATCCATGGCGCACCTCCTGCCGTACAGTATAGTACAAAAATGTACGGCAGTCAAATCCTTTGCTCACTCTCTTCCCAGCCATCTCCGCAAGCAGTCCAGCGAGTCTTGGAACATCTGCTGAGTAGTCTCGTTGTCGGCGCGGGTGGAAAAGTAGTGCGACAGGCCCTCGTAGGCATAGAACTCGTAGGGCATCCCTCGACGGTCCAACTCTGCGGCCAGTTCCACGCTCTGGGAAAAGGGCGACAACTCGTCGTCCACACCATGGAGCAGGCAGACAGGGGGCAGGCCCTCCAGATGGTACATCACACTGTACTTGAAGTACAGCTCAGGTGAGGTGTGGGGAAAGCCCAAGGCTACCAAAACCTGATCAAATGGCGGACGCGTCTGGGCCATGCCCATCTCGACATCGTGACGGAAAGAAAAACCATCGGCCATTCCACCCAGCACCAGCGTCACGTCCATCTCATCCGTCAGGCCCAAAAGACGATAGCTGTGCAGTGAGGTAAAACTGGCGCCGATGAGGCCCAGCCGCTCGGTGTCGGCCCGGGAAGGCACCCGCCCCTGCCGCACATACTCCAGGGCAGTCAACAGATCAACCGCATCCTCATCGATATCGATTCCGCGCAGTGGATAGCAGGCCAAGACACTGAAGCCGTGGGCGGCAAAGGGTACGGGAATGATCTCCCACCCCTCCACCGGGCCCGGCAGCACTAGAAGCAAAGTCGGAAACGGTTCGGACTCGCCCCCCGCGAGCGGATCCTGCCCGTCGACCGGCTCATACAGATGGCAGTCGTTCACCCTCAGCCCCGCTCGCTCAAAACTGAAGCTGGTGCGCAGGGCCTGGCTAGGAAAAGGAGCACCAACCTCGACCTCCACCGTGGGACTGACGACTAGCGAATCGCCCAAGGTGATGAAAGGCGGAGCCGCAGAGGATAACGTTAGGTCGACATCCTGAGTTTCTGCACCGGGACGAACGGTGACAGTATCCTTGAAGCACAACCCCACCGCGCAGGTCTGCTCCAATGCGTCATTATAGCCTCGCTTACCCGCGACCGGGACATAGCGACCTGGTGGCACGTCATAGATGCGGTAGTGCCCCTTTGTGTCAGACTCGGCACTGTAGGTATGACCCAGAGGCGAAGCCACAAGTACGATAGCGCCGGCGACGGGGTCTCCGCTATCGTCCCGGATCGTGCCTGAAATGCCGCCCGTTGACTCGGTGCCGCGCACGTGCGGTCCACCCAACGCCTTGATCAGCTGGTAGTGGATCAGGTTTCGCAAGCCCGTGATCTCTGGATCGGCACTGTAGCCGAACCAGACTAAACCCATTAGCACGAGTCCGGACAATACCAGCAGCATCCAACTAAGGCGTCTCTTTATCACTCGTTGGCGACTTGATAATCCCTTTTGTTCTGCCACTATCCTCTTCCTCGCTGACCTGACACCGGCACCTCTCAGAAGACTCTCAGCTTTTGCATTATACTTGAAAAAGCAGCAGCCAACAAACGAATTCCATTAGGTCAGAAGCGTGCGGGCGTAGAGGTCTGGAGGTGTTCCTCTTCTGTGGAGGCACAGAAAAGAACATGTCCGAAAACGTGTCCAGACAGTTGAAACCCTGAGGTTCTGCACCGGGATAGCCGGTAACCCCACCCTATCCTTGAAGCACAACCCCTCTGCGCAGCAAGATCAAACGAGGTCATTTTTTGCCGGTCGCCCGCCGGCTGCCACCCTATGCTGTGTTACCATTAGCGTTCACCTCGACTCCTTCGTCTGCCAACATCTCCATCCGCTAGCAGAGCACGTCTTTGGCACTGTGGTCGCAAAGCTAGCAACTGGCTAGCGAGTGCGATCCCTGTTGAGGACTCGCCCCTTGACTCCGAATGCTGCCTGTGATATCCTATTTCTGCGAGAGGTAAAAGTATCAGATCGAGCCTCACCCAGGCTCAGACTGTGCCGCCTCCTCTGAGGGGGAGAGAGGAGAAAGAGAGATGTACAAACGTACGTTTCCGCGAGATCGTTGGCTCTACGCGAGTCTTTGGCTGATCTTCATTGCCTTGTTCACTTGCTTGCTACTGGTCAGCATCTCAGTACAGATTGAGCCGGTCGGAGCTAACGGGAAGAGTTCTCCCGCGGATAGACCGGCAATGGCCGACACTGCCTTGCCTGCCACAAATGGGATCACCCACACGGTCTACCTGCCCTCCACGATCAGGAATTGGCAGGCGCCCTATGAAGTGTTCATTTTGGGCATCCTAGGGCCGTTCAGTGGGCCAAGCGCCCGCACCGGCGACGAGTTCAAGGCCTCAGTCAATATGGCCTTTGGCGACATCGACTGGCAGATCTGCCAGTACCAGATCGAACCGGTGTGGATCGACTCGCAGTCGGACCCGGCCAAGGCCGCGCAGGCGTACGAGCAGGCAGTGGTGCAGGATGGCATCCAAGCCGGCATCCTGAACTGGCACAGTTCAGTGGCCGTGTCGGCCATGGAAGTCACGGCCAAGCACCAGATTCCCCACTTCTTTGGCTTTGGCGCTACCGAGGTGGTGAACGAGACTTTTGCCTCGGATCCGGAGAAGTATGGCTACTGGATGTTCAAGGGCTGGCCGACGCCACGCAAGCTGAGCATCTCCTACGTGCAAGCGTTGGAGGATGCCATCGCTTCGGGCGCTTGGACGCCTGAGGAAAAGACGGTGGCCATCTACGGCGAGGACACGGACTGGGGCCGGAGTCTGGGCAACGCCATCAAGGACCAGTTGGAGGCAGAGGGCTGGACGACGGTGGCCGAGGAGTATTTTGGCATCGACCAGACCGAGTTCTATCCGCTGCTGAACAAGTTTGTGGACCTGAACCCGGCGCTGGTCGCAGGCACGAGCACAGCTGCACCAGCCATGTCGGCCTTTATCAAGCAGGCGGACGAGGTTGGGTTGGAGAGCTTGATCATCGCCGATGGTTTGGGCTGGTTTGGAGAGTGGTATGACCTGACCGGCAGTTCGTCGAACTATGTGATCGACCAGATTCCTGGTTGGGCGACGGCGGAGGGTCAAGCCTTTGCCGAGCGGTTCGAGTCGGAGCAGGGCTTCCCGCCCAGCCCGTCAGCAGCCGGCCTGTCCTACGACGGCAGCAACTTCTTCATCTCCATAGCCCAGGATGCCTGTGAGCAGAACGGCGAACTGAGCAGCGAGATCATCTACAACTTTGTCAAGGACAATGTGTGGACCGGCGACTGGACCTACACCGACGGCATCGTCATGAACGAGTACAAGACGACGCCTGAAGATGTCCCCGACCCGGTGGTGGGCAAGGGCTACTACATCTTCCCCGTGCTCCAGTACTTCGATGGTGAGGGTAAGATTATCTATCCGCCCGAGTGGGCCGAGCAGCAACTGACGCCCAAGGGGGCGGCGCCGGTGGAAGCCGAGGAGGCGACGGAGGTCTTTAAGCTGGGCATTCTGGGGCCGTTCAGCGGGCCCAGCGCCCGAACCGGCGACGAGTTCAAAGCCTCGGTCAACATGGCCTTTGGCGACATCGACTGGCAGATCTGCCAGTACCAGATCGAGCCAGTGTGGATCGACTCGCAGTCGGATCCGGCCAAGGCCGCTCAGGCTTATGAGCAGGCGGTGGTGCAGGACGGCATCCAGGCCGGCATCCTGAACTGGCACAGTTCAGTGGCGGTGTCGGCCATGGAAGTCACGGCCAAGCACAAAATCCCGCACTTCTTTGGCTTTGGCGCTACCGAGGTGGTGAACGAGACCTTTGCCTCGGACCCGGACAAGTATGGCTACTGGATGTTCAAGGGCTGGCCGACCCCGGCCAAGCTGGTCATCGCCTACGTACAAGCGCTGGAGGATGCCATCGCTACAGGTGTCTGGACGCCCGAGGAAAAGACGGTGGCCATCTATGGCGAGGACACAGACTGGGGCCGGAGTGTGGGCAACGCCCTCAAGTCGCAGATGGAGGCGTTGGGCTGGACGACGGTGGCCGAGGAGTACTTTGGCATCGACCAGACCGAGTTCTACCCGCTGCTGAACAAGTTCGTAGCTGAA
>JASFOV010000129.1:0-10096 GCA_050116355.1 Anaerolineae bacterium | reverse complement strand
CGGGCGCAACTTGGCGGTGAGAGGAATGGGTCGGGTATAGAGTCAGGCTGTAGACGTCGCCCAGTGTCGTGGCTGGCAGGACCAGGTTCAGCGCCTCCATAAAACGGAACACTTCCGTCTGTCCAGCATCGCGCACATCAAAGCTCAACATCCCACCAAAACCGCGGCCTGCAAACAGCCGGGCCGCGACGGCGTGTTGCGGATGGCTGGATAGGCCGGGATAATTGACCTGGGCGATGGCCGGGTGATCAGCCAACCACTCAGCCACGCTTTGAGCGTTCTCGCAGTGTTGGCGCATGCGCAATGGCAGGGTCTTGACACCGCGCATTGCGATCCATGCCTCCTGCGGCCCAAGGTTTGCACCTAGCAGTTTCTGCCGCTCCCGCAGATCAAGGCCCCGTTCACGCGAACAGGCGACTACTCCGGCCATGACATCGCCGTGCCCGCCCAAATACTTGGTTGCTGAATGAACGCTATAGTCGGCGCCGTGCTCGAGCGGCCGGAACAGATAGGGGCTGGCAAAGGTGTTATCGACGATCAGCTTCGCGCCAGCCTCGCGGGCCAGCCCGGCCAGAGATGGTACATCAGCCACTTTCATCAGTGGGTTCGAGATAATCTCACAGATGATTGCCTCTGGTGATTCCTCGGCAATGGCCGCAGCAACCTCCTCTAGATCGGTAATGTCCACAAAGCGCACGCGCACCCCCAGCTCGGTCAAGGTGCGATCCAACAGAGCGTAGGTAGCGCCATACACATCAGCGGCCGCGACCACCGATGCACCCGCCCGGACACCTGCCCCCAGCAGTGCACCGTGGACCGCCCCCATGCCCGAGGCGTAGGCCACAGCATCTTCCGCCTCCTCTAGGGTAGCGATGGCCGCTTCAAAGCCGGTCACCGTTGGACTGCCGTAGCGGGGGTAGACAAACCCATCCCGGTCACCGCCAAAGACGCCATCCAGGTCTTGCATGTCGTCGTAGAGGTAGCCAACCGAAGGATATATCGGCATGCTAACCGGGGTAAAGTCGGGCCTCGGTCCGCGCTCGCCGGCATGGACCGCCTGTGTAAAGATACTTTTGCTCTTTGTCATTGATGATTCCCTCCCAATCTATGACCCCAATCGTTACTTGCTACGGCACCTTGTAGACGGTAAAGCGCAGGCTACCCCACGCATCGTGGACCTCCTGCAAGCGGCCACCAGGCAATGCCTGCCGCACCAACTCCAGCTCTCCGATGCGCTCCGGCAAAAAGACAAACATCACGCTCCGACTCGTCGCCCCCGGCGCTGCCGCAGCCTCACCGTCCACAATATCCGGCGGACCTTGAAGCGGTTCGATGACATCCTGACCCTCGACGGACGGCGCCAGAAACTCCATGGTTCCGAAATTCCAATAGATGCGCGGCGCTCCAAATAGATAAACATAGACATCCTCATCTTGGGTGCGCAGGTAGCGACCGATCAGCGTGGCGGTGTACCCATTGTCAGTTCCATACCGGTGCGAGGGGGTGAACTCGACAAAGTAGTAGGCCACACTGCCAACGGCCATGAGCAGCACCAAAAAGCCCATCGTCGCTTCCCGCCATCGATGGTCTAGATTTAGCAATCGCCACAGAAGTCGCACGACCTGCTCTACACCGGACGCCACAAACAAAGCAACAGCGGGGATGGCAATGACTAGGCGCTGGCTCGAGGGAGGACTCTCAGTCAGCATCCCCCCACTGATTACGACCGACCAGAACCAGATCAGGATCAAGAAATAACGGCGTTCGCGCCAGTGAACGAGTGCCCAGCCCATACCCAGCAAGGCAAATATGCCCGCGACAAATCCCAGGAGAGGGCGCTCGGCCCCATACCACATCGTGCGATCGGGATACACGTGAAAGGCACCGGCAGCCCGCAGAAACTGCTCAACCAAGATCTGGGCTGTGCTCTTGCCAGTCAGTTCTGGTTCTCGCTCCAGCCAACCCGATTGCAGGATTCCGACTTGATTGATGCGTGCGTTCCATTCGTCCGGATGCGACATCGCGAAGCTGAGGATCGGCCCGCCGACGATCAGAAAAGCGAGCACGAGCAAAAGCAGTGAACGCCACGGCAAGCGCCACCGTCTGCTTGACTCCGCACGACTTGTGCACTGCTGGAACCAAATAAACCCCAAGTAGACAATGACCAGAACTGGCAACAGCCGGGCGCCGGTATAGAAATAAGCACTCAAGCCCATAGCCAGTCCAGCCCAAATGAGGGCGCGGTAGGAGCCCTGTCCCCCTACCAGCCCAGAACCGTCTTTGCGGGCCAGGGATTGGGCCAATCCCCGGTTCACCAGCCATAGAACAAGCGTCACAAACAAGGGATCCCAGACATTGTTGGCGCCCAGGCGACTGTAGTGGATGTGATAATCGTACGCTGTCAAAAAGCCCGCGGCGAGGAATGCCGTCCGCTTGCCCCACAGATCCCGGACCAGAAAAAACAGAACCGGTACGGTCAGCGTACCGACCAGGACCGCCGGCGTCCGGAGACCCACCACCGTATCCCCTACCAGCCATAGGGACCAACTCACTGGCCAGTAGAAAAAGGTAGGCATCGACATATAGCCCATGATGAAGGGGTTGCGCAGTTCTCCGCTCAGTACCTGTCGCGCCAGCAGGCCGTGCCATGCCTCATCTCCGCCCAGCGTATAGGGCACACCGTCCAGGTTCACCGCACGCAAAGCAAAAGCAATTGAGGTGAGAACAGCGAGCGCAGCCACCTCTAGCCAAATCTGCCGCTCCACCCGCCTCAGGCGGATCGGCCATTCACGCCATGGATATCCGGTCCAGCGGCTGGGCCACAACCCTGCCAGCGCCACTGCCCCACTACCCAATCCCCACAAGAGGACGACGTCGGCCGTGGAGCTATCCCACTGCCGGTCACGTACCAGCATCGAGGCCGCAAAGGATAGAAGCAGACCCACGGCTAGCAGCGCTGCAGGGAACGGGTGGGCTTGGATCCAGGCGCCTAGGGCGGATCTTTTGGGGGATGCGATGGATCCTTCTCGGGGACGGCTCAATCGCCAGGCCAGCAAGAAACAGGCCAGCGCTAGCCCATAGAGGAGGACACCGTCCCACAGATACTCGGGACGTTGGAAGAAATAGAACTGCCCCACCACTGCCAGTCCCAGCGCCGCCATCAGCAACAGCATCGCTGTGACCCGGCGTTCTTTACTCACGGTTTCTCCTGTCCGTTTGCGGTTCTGAACCCTGATTATAGCATTGAACGCCCGGACAGCAAAACCTGCTCCCGGGACCTGGTCCAATCCGTGGGCAGTGTACATCGAGAGCGGTAGGATGCAAATGCAACAGGCCGTCGATCTGCACCGCCGCTCAGAACCACGCTACTCTTCTGTCAGGGCTTGGTTGCGATGAAGAAAAGGTAGGCGCCGGCCTGGGGCAAGGGCTCTTCATACAGTGGACGCAGACAGTGCTCGATCAGGGCCAGGTTCCAGCGGGTGGGGCTCAAGATCCATCGTCCCAGCAGCTTCTTGGTCACCAGGCTGGGCGCCCCATAGTAATGTCCCAGATCGAGAGCGTGGAGCGCGCGGTCCGAAAAATAGTAGAACCAATCGGACACCTGCAACCCGGCACTCGCCAACCGTATTCTCCACACGTCAGGACCATCACAGTGGTAGTGTCGCGAGATACGGTTGAAGTAGCGCTCGTAGGCGCGGGCTAGACCGGCGAGCCGCAACTTGTCGAACAGCTGGGCGAAAAAGAGAAGCTCTGTGAAATAATCGCCCGGAACACAAAAGATGAACCGGCCGCCGGGGGCCAGGACACGGGCGATCTCGGCAATCACTTCCTCCACGCCTGGGATATGCTCTAGCACCGAGTTGCTGACTACTGTGGCAAATGCACCGTCGGCATGGGGTATCGCATCGCCGCGGGCCTGGGCCAGCACCCGGTACGCCCTCCGGTCCCGTGCCTCACGCAGCGAACCAGGAGCTGGATCCAGGCCAGCGGCCAGCCGCTGCGGAAAGGCAACCGAAGCAAAATGCCCGTCGCCACAGCCCACATCCAACACCGGTTCTACCAGCGGCAGCAACTCTTGATAGAGCCGCGCCTCCACGGCCCGCAGCAGCGCCCGGAAGGCGGGCAAGTCTTTGAGATGCTGCCAGAGGAAATCGTCGTTGCTCACGTCGATCAGGCCCGATACCGCAGAATGACTCAGGTCCCGCTTGCCATCAGGGTTTCAAACAGGTTCTCATAGCCATCGACTGTACGCTCCAGGCTAAAGGTATCTTCGACCTCGGGCCGGGGACGAGCATAATCCTCCGGATTCTGGAGCAGGTGGATGATGGCTTGAGCCAAGGCGTCCGAGTCACCGATGGGTGTCACATCGCCCATGCCGGTCATACGCGGGGGTTGGCGCACGCCCGGCAAATTGCTGGCTATCGAGGGCGTGCCGCACAGCATCGCTTCGACCTGTACCAGACCGAAGGATTCGGTCGAGTTCAGACTGGGCACCACCAACACGTCACAAGCCGCGTAAAATGCCGGCATCTGTTGCTGGGATAATATACCGAGAAACTCCCAGTGCTCGGCTCCCAGTTCTTGGATCATGGGCATCAAGCGCCGGTAGTAAGCCTCTTCGCCCATCACGTCCTCATATTGGCCAGCAAATAGAACCTTTAGCCGCGGGAAGGTCGCCAACAGACGGGGCATCGCCTCGATGAGCACCTCAACCCCCTTTTCTGTTGCCAGACGGGCGGCCATACCGACCACTTGCCGATCTATCAGATCATGCTGGGCCCGGAAGGCATCGATGGCGACCGGGTCGGGCTGAGGCATGATGACCGGGGGTGGGATTACGTGTACCTTGTCCAAGAAACGTGTCAAAAAAGGCGAGTGTTCGGCAAAGTCCTGTGTGTAAGCAACAACTGCCTGCGCCAGGTGGCCTGCTAGAGAGTTGCTGACAAAGACGACCTTATCTACCACGCGGTTGAACCAGCCTGTGGGCAATTGCAGATCACAGTGATAGGTGAGCACCACGGGCCGGCCGGCAAGGCGTCCCAGGAGCCCCAACAAGCTAGCCTCGAACTGTGGCAGATGGACACTGACCACATCGTGTTCGCGGATCAGCCGCCACGTCCGCGCCGGGAAGCCGGGCATGATAACTCCCTTGCTGACGCGGAACAGCACCGGCACACGGACCACGTGCACACCGTCGACGACCTCAGTAGATGGTAGCGCGGGATCGTATTGTGAAGTGAGAACTGTGACCTGGTGCCCTCTCTGGGCCAACGCAGTGGCCAAGCGCTGGACGTAGATGGTCAAACCGCTGACATGGGGGTGATAGTAGGTCAAAACGAGTAGGATCTTCACGATGGTGTTTGAGCCTCCGCAGAGATTCTCCTTTGAATTTCGGCGTAGGTTAGATTCTGCTGGAACATGCTTCCCAGGCCCAGCAGTGTGAGCATCACGTACGTGATGGCGTGGGCGACCAGCGCATAGCTCAGGGCAGCCGCAGGTTCCATACCAAACAGCACCATCGTCTCGCGGGTCACAAATTCAAAGACGCCGATATATCCGGGTGAGGACGGGATTGTCATACTTAGCGCCGTGATCGATGCCACAGCTACACCAGCCACAAAGGGCTGGGTCGGATCAAAGGCGAGCAACACAACCCAATAGAAGACACTGATGGTGGTCCAAATGAGGACCGACCACAGTACAAGGGCGGGCCCTAGGCGCAGGGTGGTGATCCCGGCAAAGCCATCGATCAGGGAACCGGCCATCCGTTCTAGGTCCTCCCGATCGACCCACGACCATCCAGCCACAAAACGCAAACCGGTACGCTCCGCGAGCCGTTCCCAGAAGTCGTCCATCGTCGCGCAATCTGGCCAGCGCATGGCGCGCAAGATCCGATCTAGTAGGCGTAGGGTCCATGCCCGGCGGCGAACCAGGATCACAAATAGAATCACCGCTAGCAGCCCTGCCACGCCGACGATCATACCCGAGCGGACCATCCAAATGGGCAGAGGCGCAAAGGGCAGCACCAGAAAGAAGCCGACCACAGCGCTCAACGCATCCATCACCCGCTCCGCAACCACCGTCGAAAAGGCCGAAGCGCGGCTGACCTCCTCTGTATCGCCGATCAGATAGGCGCGGGCGACATCGCCCAGCCGGGCGGGGAATATGTTGCTCAACAAGTAGCCGACATTTATGACAGCGAACAGGTTACGGAGACGGAGCCCTTCCGCCGGGTGGAACAATAGCCGCCAGCGAACCGCCCGCTGCACCAAAAAGAGGATTAGGATACCCACCGCCGCGACCAACAACCAGTAGTTGGCACCGGCCAGTGAGTCCCAGACACTGGAAAAATCGACCTGACGAAAGGCAAACGCCAGGGCAACAATACTGATCAGGAGCCCGACCCAGAAACGCGCTTTTTTCACCTATCCCTCCGGACGGCCAATTATAGCATCGTTCGATAGGGTTGGCGAATTGCCGTACAATCGTGGTCGTGCTCAGGGAACGACTTTTACCAATTTGACAGGGGTACGGGAACCAAGTATAATAACTATGGTTGTGGGCCGTTAGCTCAATTAGGCAGAGCAGCTGACTCTTAATCAGCGGGTTGGGGGTTCGATTCCCTCACGGCTCACCAAGAGGCTCCTGGGAGATCCGGGGCCTCTTTTCTTGTATACCGGCGCGGGCAAAACCGGAGCCATCTCTGCCACAACGATTTCGCAGTTTGACAATCTACTCCCAATGGTGTATGATATGGTCGCAGGATGAAGTAAGAATCTGGTTCGATCATTGTCGTATGAGCACCCAGGCTTACGAGTCTGGGTGCTTTTTTGCCAGCGACGCCAGCCGTACCTTCCTCCTAGCAAAACAGAAAAGAAGGTGAAACATGTCTGAACGAGAAACTGGACGAGTCAAATGGTTCAACGCCGCAAAGGGTTACGGGTTCATCGAGCGCGACGGTGGTGAGGACATCTTTGTCCACTTTTCCTCCATCCGCGGCGAAGGCTACCGGAACCTGGAAGAAGGACAGCAGGTCGAGTTCCAAGTCGAGCAGGATCCTAAGGGCCTGCGCGCGGCTGACGTAGCCGTGATCGGCTGGTAAGCATATCCGCGTCCTGAACGCGATCGCTGGGTCGTGTCTGATTGACCCGTGATCGTCGCTGACAATAGAATACGCTGCAACACGGGCCAGAATTTCGTGGCCCGTGTTGTCTTTTTCCCCACCAAGGCATGGCCCCACCCAACATAGAACCCTCAAGAGGCGTTGGAACTCGCGTGGGTTGCGCTGGAATTACGTTGATCAAGCGTTAGCTGGGCGTTCTTGACGCTCGCCCTGCTCTAGGGTACAATAGAGTGGGGATTATGTATGTCTCGACCAGTCATCACCCTCACAACTGATTTTGGCTATGCAGATGCCTATGTTGGCGCCATGAAGGGTGTGATCTTGGGCATCTGTCCCGACTCGACCCTGGTGGACATCTCACACGAGATACCTCCCCAGGCCGTGCGTCAGGCCGCGTATGTGCTGTCTGCCGCCGCCCCCTATTTCCCGCCAAAGACCGTGCATCTCATAGTCGTTGATCCCGGGGTCGGCACAAGCCGGCGCCCAATCGCCGTCGAAACCCAGCGCCCAGCCTACTACGTCGCCCCCGACAATGGCGTACTGTCTCTGGCCGTTGCTGGCGATCCGGTCCGGCAAGCAGTGCACCTGACCGACCCACGCTTCCAGCGGCCCGAGGTCAGCGCCACCTTTCACGGTCGCGATATCTTTGCCCCGGTTGCAGCGCATCTGGCTGCTGGCTTGGACCTGCACGAGCTAGGAGAGCCGATTCGACCGTCCGATCTGACTGCGCTGCCCGTGCCTCAGCCAGTACAACACGCCAACGGCACCTGGCAGGCTGAGATCATGCACATCGACCACTTTGGCAACTTGATTACCAACTTTGTACCCCCTAGCTCCACCATCGAACTGTCTATATCCACGGACAATTCATATCTCCCCGGGATCGCGCACACCTTTGCCGATGTTATGCCCGGCGAATTGCTGGCCTATATTGGCAGCAGCGGCTATTTGGAACTTGCAGTCCGAGAAGGGAATGCCCACGCTATAACCGGTCTGGGCGTAGGCGACTCAATTCAGATCGAGACACAACCATGAGCCACCAATCTGTGTCAATACACTCGCGCCCATGTCTGAGCGATGCCCCGGCAGCGATGGATCGCATCGTTGATGTACCATCCTCGCCTTCACCACAACACCGCCGGGCCGGAAATAAAATGTGCAGACCCTATCTGGAGGAGGACCCGTGGAAAGATTCCTGATCGAGGGAGGCATTCCCCTGAACGGCACTATCGTCCCCAGCGGCAACAAAAACGCGGCTCTGCCCATCGTGGCCGCCACTTTGCTGACCGATCAACCGGTCACATTGCACAATCTGCCCAACATAGGCGACGTGCAGACGATGTTGACCCTGATAGAGGATCTGGGCGCCACCGTCGTGCACCATAGCGAGTCTTCGGTGACCATCCATGCGGCTAACCTGTGCTCTACCTGTCCCGATGCCCTTCTCTTCAGCCAGATCCGGGGCTCTATGACCTTGCTCGGGCCCATGCTGGCCCGGGCTGGCAGTATTACGCTCACCCTGCCGGGCGGGGATCGCATCGGGCGCCGCCGTATCGACACCCACCTACTGGCGCTAGAGGCCCTGGGCGCGGAGGTCAGGCACAACGATCAGTTCCAACTCCACACCTCCGGCCTGCGCGGAGCTCGCATCTGGCTCGACGAGGCCAGTGTGACAGGCACCGAGAACGCTATCATGGCCGCCAGCCTCGCCCGGGGCGAAACGGTCATCCGCCACGCCGCCTCGGAGCCCCACGTGCAGGAGTTGTGCCACTTGCTCAACAGCATGGGCGCCCAGATCAAGGGCATTGGGTCAAATGTGCTGCGCATTCAAGGCCAAGAGTCATTGCACGGGGGCGAATCTACCATTGGCCCTGATTTCATGGAAGTAGGGAGCTTTATTGGGCTGGCTGCGGTAACAGGGGGTGAAGTCCTGATCAAGAACGCCGCGCCTCAGCACCTGGGCATGGTCCGTATGGTGTTCGAACGATTGGGCGTTCACTTCGAGATCCGGGAGCAGGATGTCTTTGTACCAGCCGGCCAGCCATTGGAAATTGTAGACGATCTCGGAGGAGCCGTGCCCAAGATCGACGACGCTCCCTGGCCTGGTTTTCCGACCGACCTAATGAGCATTGCTTTGGTGGTGGCCACCCAGGCAAAGGGAACTATCCTCATTCACGAGAAAATGTTTGACAGTCGCTTGTACTATGTCGACCGCCTGATCGCTATGGGTGCCCGCATTATTCTCTGTGATCCGCACCGCGCCGTCGTCGTCGGTCCCTCCCCCCTCCATGGTGAGACGCTGCATAGTCCAGACATCCGTGCCGGTATGGCTTTGCTCATCGCCTCGCTTTGCGCCCGAGGGCAGAGCGAAATTCACAATATCCATCAGATCGATCGCGGCTATGAGCGCATCGAAAGGAAACTGCAGGCGCTGGGTGCTGCTATCCAGCGTGTATGATTTTGCCCGTACCCAAGCCGATACGGTCACGCTTGGCCCAAGGCAGCATCTGCTTACTTCCCGGCCAGTGCGGTTGGCCGGGGCTTGGCTTGCATCTGTGGGCCAAACACTTTTCCCAGCAACCATGGGGAGATCGCGGTGTTCTATTCCTAGGGAACGGCACACGCGAGCGTATCACACTGGGGACAAGAAACAAGGGAAAAGAGCAGGACATGGTTCGTAAGACGGGCTGAATGAGAGTTGATCGGGGATTACAATGAAAAGTGCCAGCCTTGAGGAAATGGGGTACACTGTACCCGGCAAAAACACTCCCAAAAGGCTGGCCGATGCAGTGTATCACAGGATGGGAAGAACGTCAACGGCGTTGGGGCGCGGTTGCCCACACTATGGCGGTGCTGGGGTTGGTGTTGCTTCTGACCATGGGTTGTGCGCCTGAGAGCCTTGGCGGCTGGGTAACCTATCCAGTCCCAGGATGGGTAGGGGCACAGGCCGGGCGACAGGCCAGCCGGAAGCGG
>JASFOV010000128.1:0-10097 GCA_050116355.1 Anaerolineae bacterium | reverse complement strand
TCTGGCAGTTTTCCCGAGCGACGGCCAAGCCGCGGGTGACCACGCGATGGATGCGTAGCAAGTCTTGGCCTATGTTGGGTGGGCGTTTTTCGGACATGGTTGTTTTCTTCCTTTCTGGTTAGGTATAGACCGATACGCATGCCACCGGGCATGCCGTGCGTCGATGTGTAGTAATTGTATTATCAAAATGAAGAAAAGTCAAATAGTCGTTGCTGAAGGGTGATTGATGCCGACCCGCTTTTGGTATATGGGCGCAATCTACTCCTCCTCGATGAGCTGAAAGCGCACCATCTCTGCGCCGTCAAGATGAATCCGTTGGCCCACTCGTTTCAGTTCATCCAGATCCGACTCGATCTGTGCCCAGACATTGACTGGCTGCTTGGCATCCACGGTCAGTCCCCTAGAGATAAAGATCCCGTAGGCGATATAGATCTCGTCCGGTACCAAAACGGGTTCATCTCGGACCAGGAAGGCGATGGTCCCCGGCGGTGTTCCCGCTACGCGTTGGTTTTCTCGCTCAACCGTCAGGTCAGGGGGTAGGGCTACCATGGCCTGGCCGGACACGATGCTCTGCTGAAACCTGTATGCAAAAGGCAGGCGCTGCTTGATGGTTGCACACGTCTTGGGCGCTTCTTCCTCCAACAGTCTGGCTTCAAAGGCGCCTCCTTTTTCAAATTCGATTCTCATCTTGGCCATCTTCATGTCCTCCTTGTACCATCGATAGGATGCATTGCATTATAATCACGGTCAATTGCTACTGCAAATGGAAAGGGGGGCTGTGCCCTGTGCATAGCGCCGTGCCGGGCGCATATTCATCGGAATCGGACACTATGCAGGCTCCGGCGCAGCTCTGTCTAGGCGTGATTGACTTTCTGGATACCAGCGGGTATACTGGTGGTGGGGGAGAACGATGAGCACAGTTCCTCGTGACAGGCCCGCTGCCTCTCTGTGGGTCAAAGTGATCCGTCTTTTGCGCCGGCCCCCGGTCGCCGTGGGACTCGGTCTCGCACTTATCCTGGCCCCCATATTAGCAGCCTATCTTGACGGCGTATTCGGCGACCTGGTTGGTCAGGGCACATGGCGCTTGGTGATGAGCCCAGCCGCAGTGGTCCTCTATATCTTGGCGGTATCCCCCATCGTCCAGCGGGCGGAGGCCGACGTGATCGACGCATTCCGGCCTTTGGTTCTGGTCGACGACGATCGTTTCGAGCGGCTGATCGTGGACGCTTCCCGCCTGAGTCCTCTTGGTGAGGGACTTGCCGCCAGCCTGGGCGCCATGTTTGGTCTCTGGTTGGGATGGCTGTGGCTCTCTGACTCGGACGTTTTCTGGCTCAGACTGGTCCTCGTTCCATCGGCCGGCCTCATGTTTGGCCTGCTGGCATGGACCATCTACGCCGCAGTCAGCGGCACCCGGCTTATCGCCGAACTCCACGCGCAACCCCTGCGCATCGACATTCTGGATACGCGCCCCTTCCGACCTGTAGGTCGCCAGAGCCTCATCGTCGCCTTGGTATTTGTGGGCGGAATTGTACTAGGCATGCTCTTTAGCCTGGGAGAGGAGAGCGTCCTTGATTGGCGGAACTGGCTCATCTATTCCCTGCTGGCGCTGGTACCCATTCTCGTCTTCTTTCTCAACATGCGGCCCACGCACCGGGTGCTGGCTGCCGAGAAGAGACGGGAGTTGGCCGCTGTCCAGGACCAAATCTTGCGAGCGACCCGCACCTTGATGGCGCGCACCACTGCCGGAGAAAGCACTGTTCCGCTGGGCGCCGACATCAACGCCTTGGTCGCCTATGAAAAGCGCCTCCTGGCAGCGAGTACCTGGCCCTATGATACCGCCATGCTGCGTACTCTCTTCTTTTCTGTGATCCTCCCCGCGATCGCTGCTCTGGCGCGGATCGTCGCCCGGTTGGTGATCGACTGAGGACGGAAACCGCCTGCCTGTCCGGATGCGAACGATACTACATGAGCTATCCTCGCTCTGGTTGCCATCGCGTCTCCAGGAACCTTCTTTCGTGAGTCAACGAGTACTCTTCAGCAGCATTCACTCGTGAGGCAGTACACTTCCCCCACAACCTGCACAACCATGTCTCCCTAAACGACTCCGCGCGCAGGGTATAAAAGCGACGCACCACAAATAGAAATATACGATATTAATATAATCTAAAGTTGACAAAAGATCGCCCCTGAGGTATAATATCTATAGAATCCCACGTGGGGCCTAGCGCCCCAGCGTAGCATACTCCTATATTTTGGCTGTCATCCCCTTCCGAAGGGAGCAATACGCAATGAATCTACTCAGTCCTTTTCGAAATGCGAAGTGGTTGACCATGGCGCCTCTGCTCATACTGGTCATCCTGGTCCTGGCCGGCTGCAGCTTTGTCGCGAGCCCTGAAGAGGCCAATGAAGTGCGTCCCGAGCCGACCGAGCCGACCAGTGGCGAAGAAGACAACAGGGGCACCCTGATCGTCACGGCGGCGACCGTCCCGGCCAACCAGACGAGCGTTTTCCAGTTCACAGGCATACCGACAGGCACGATATCGACCGGCAGTACGCTGGTGGTCACCGATCTGGCGCCGGGCACCTATACGACAACCGAGGCCAACCCCGCGCCCGACTTTGACCTGACGGCTGTCGAGTGCAATGACAGCGACAGCACCTCTCCAAGCCAAGGCGACGCCCAAACCCGGACCGCAGTTTTCAATCTGGACCCCGGCGAGACGATCCGCTGCACCTTCACCAATACCCAGCGCGGCTCGGTCGTTGTAGAAACCCAGGCGAACCCGGACGGAGCTGCCGGGAGCTTTACCTTTACCGGTACGCCTTCGGGGACCATCCCGACGGACGGCACCTTGGTGGTCGCCAACCTAGCCCCGGGCACCTACACCACCACCGAGCGCGATCCGAGGCCCGAGTTTGACCTGACGGCGGTCGACTGCGATGACGGAGGAAGCACCTCTCCAAGCCAAGGCGATGCCCAAACCCGGACCGCAGTTTTCAATCTGGATCCTGGCGAGCTGATACGGTGCACTTTTACCAACGCACGACGTAGCACCGCGGTCGTAGCGAGCCGGGTGAGTCCAGAGGGAGCCGAAGGGAGCTTCACCTTTACGGGTGTGCCTTCGGGGACGATTGGTGCCAACGGCACCCTGGTGGCAGCGGATCTGCCCCCGGGCACCTACACCACCACCGAGGTCGATCCGTCGCCCGGCTTTGAGCTGACGGACGTTTCCTGTGACGACGGCGGCAGCACCTCAGCCAGCAGTGGGGATGCCACCACGCGGTCGGCAGTCTATAACCTGGATCCGGGGGAGACGGTCCAGTGCACCTTTACCAACACCCGCGTCGAGCCGGAGGAGGCAACAACCGATGGGTCCAGCGACACCAGCGACGGAGACAGTTCTAGCTCAGAGGAACAGCCCCCCAGCGATGGCACCAACCCTTTCGAGAATCCCGATCCCGACATGGAGAAGTTTCCCCTGCCCGAGGACCTGCCGCCTGGAGCCGGCACGTTTGCGGTTCCCAAAGCCGGTCCGTGGTCCGTGGTGAACCTTGCGGGCCAGATGGCCTGTGGTGCCATGAGCCTGGACATCCCAGCGAGCCCACCCGAAAATGGCATTATTGAGGTCAGCGATGGTGGACGGACACTGATCGGTACTGGCCTGCAGGAAGATCAGGCGACCATCACCTTGCGCGCAGATCCCGAGATCAGCGGGCGTTACAGCGGCGCTTTTGACGGGATGGAACAGGGCGTGCCGGTGACCATCAACTACTTCTGGCAAGTGGTCACTGAAGAATACATTGTCGGCTTTCTGACCGCCTCGGTGACGTCCGAAGGGATAACGTGCAATGTCTATCGTCCCTATGAGCTGACGTATACCGGCTGAATCCAAGACGAGCCCAGATCACAGCCCGCACGTCCAAGTCGTTCCAGACTCTGATTCACGTCTGAACCAGCCAGCCTCCTGGTAGCACTTACTTGTGTGCAGGACCCTCCCGGAAGGGTTCGACGTGCGCCGGGAAGAAATTCGGCGAGTTGTCAGCAAGGGGCCGATATGGTATAATCCGGATCGACACCGTGTTCTGCTTACCTTGCACGGCTTGGTGTTGTGTTCGCTACAAGACAAGGGTGGTCGAAGCATCTGTCTATCGCGGTGCTGATCAGAATCGACGAGGTACCCATTTCTTCCACGTCCAACGCCTTGTCAGCCGGGTTGCTCCCATCACTTGCGACGTGGTGGGCAACAGGACTCTGATCGTACCTGCGAGGCTGGAAGGGATCGATCCAGCGCGACGCTACACACCAGTCGGACTAGAAAGGGATCAAAACCCAAGAAACACATGAATCTCCAACGTTTGATCCAGGACCATCCCCGTCCGCTGGAGTGGGTCTATCGCCTCGTCGATCGCGTGTTTCTCGCCCTGGATCCGCTCATTGCCCGGCTGGGATATAAACGCGTCGAGCGTCTCATCCTGCCCCCGGAACGACTCAGCAAAGAATTGCTTTTTGACTGCCGCATGTGTGGTCAGTGTATTCTGAGCCGGTCGGGCATGACGTGCCCGATGACATGCCCAAAGCACATGCGGAATGGTCCCTGCGGCGGGGTTCGACTCAACAGCCACTGTGAAGTCTATCCCGAGAGATATTGCATTTGGACCGATGCCTACAAGCGCTCGCTCAAGATGCCGACCTACGGCCGGCGCATTCTGGACGTGCAGCCCATCGTTGACTGGCGCCTGAAGGATACGTCCGCCTGGATCAACAAACTCACAGGGGCGGATCAGCCCCGAGAGAGATGCCCTCACAACATGAGTGATGAGTAGGACTCACTTGGAACCCAAGAGCCACCTAGCGTCGGTGCTTGCCGCGGGGCATTTTGCCGTTACCGCGGAACTATCGCCGCCCCGTTCCGCCGCATTGGCTGGTGTCAGGCACGAGGTGGAGATCTTGCGGGGGCACGTTGATGCAGCCAATGTCACCGACAACCAGGGCGCCAACGTGCGCATGTCCAGCATCGCCGTCAGCCTGGTCTTGGTTCAGGAGGGGTTGGAGCCGGTCATGCAGGTGACCTGCCGGGATCGCAACCGTCTTGCCATTCAGGCCGACATCTTGGGCGCTTCGGCCTGGGGTGTGCGGAATCTACTGTGCCTAACCGGCGACCACGGCAAGTGGGGAGATCACCCAGCTGCCCTGGATGTGTACGACATGGACTCGGTGCACCTGTTGCGCATGGTGCGAGAGATGGTGGACGGAGCGTGCTTTGACAATGGGCGGAGCATTCCAGCGCCGGCCCCTCATCTGTACATCGGCGGCGCGGCCAACCCCTTTGCCCCACCCTACGAGTACCGGCCCAAGCGCATGGCCAAGAAGGTAGCGGCCGGCGCCCAGTTCTTCCAGACTCAGATCATCTACAATGTTCCACGCTTTCGCGAGTTCATGGCCGGTGTGCGCGATCTGGGCTTGCATCAAGAGGTGAACATCCTGGCCGGCGTTGCACCCATCCGGTCAGCCGGAGCAGCACGGTTCATGGCAGAGAAGGTAGCTGGCATGGACGTGCCACAATCTCTGATCGATCGCATGTCCGGTACGCCAAAGGCAGCCCAACCGGCCGAGGGCATCGACATCTGCATCGAGATTGTGGACCAAGTCCGCCAGATCGAAGGCGTGGCCGGGGTCCATATCACGGCCATCAACTGGCCCGAAGCTGTCCCGGAGATCGTCAAGCGGTCGGGCCTCTGGCCGCGGCCCGAGATTCAACGGAACTAGGCTAACGCCCCCGTTCTCGCCTCATTTATCCTTGGAGGAGGCCGGTGGCCAAGGGATCAGCACCGGGGTGCGGTCCTTGTAGGCCTCATAGTCCGCCTGACCACCCCACTTCTCGTCGGCCCGCTTCTCGAGTATGGGTATGCCGCTCACGCGAGTCAGCAGCAAGGCGACAAAGACCGGAGATATCAAGGTGATCCACTGCCAGCCCCGCAGGACGGGCAAAGCGATGACCGCCACGCCGATCCAGAGCACGATCTCGCCAAAGTAGTTGGGATGGCGGGACCAGGCCCACAGACCGGTCTGAATAAACTTGCCCTTGTTCTCCGGATCGGCCCGGAAGCGGCTTTTCTGGGCATCGGCCATGACCTCGAACGCAAAGCCGAACACCCAAATCAGGAAGCCGATCAGGGCCGCCAGGCCGAGCCCTTGGCGGGTGGTAGTAGTGATCGCCGCTAGCGCCGCGGCGAGCGTCAAGGTCACCCACAGCCCCTGGATGGTCCAGAAGTTGAGGAAGCGGAGGAAGGAGGGCTTGATCTCATCAAAACGAGCGTCCTTGCCCGCCTTTTGGATACGGCGGAACAAAAAGATGCCCAGACGGGCAGCCCAGAGGACGACCACGACCATCAGCAGGATCGACCGGCCATCGACAACCGGGCTGAGCAGCACCGCCAGGATGGCCACCGTGATGTAGGTCAGGCTGCCGGTGAGGTCGAGGAATTTCTCGGTCTGCAGCAGGTAGGCCGGAATAAAAGCCAGCCACTGGATCAGAAAAGCCAGCCCAACCGATAGGGCAAAGATGGGGAGTCCAAAAGCCGAGGCGCCCCCCTGGCTTCCAGCCCAAGCGACCCCCGCACCGACCAAGATGATGATGGGAAGAGCGATCAGTGCATTGCGATCTGTTTCCTTCATGGTGTCTTGTCCCTTCTGCCTCAAGAGGTATGCGAGGCACATTGCCAAAAGCGATTTTCGGATCAACTGGCGCCACCCCAGGACCTGATACACAACAAGTGCAAGACAGCCACGGGATCCCGAGCCGAGAGCCTGACCAAGCGCCATCTACATTGTACCTGTGTTTGGCGTTCAGGGCAAGCGGCAATCGGATTGGAGCGCCCAAATACTGACCCCTTTGTTCAGCTGGACGTTGCTCCGAGACAAGACCTGGAGTTAGAATCCCATATCGGGCCACTCGAACAGCAGCACAGCGGCCATAATGGCGGCGTTGATAAGAAGGGCGATCAGACCCTTGTCGTTCAGCTTTTGCCAACCCCCATCCCAGAAAAGGATAAAGATGGCTGCGGAAAATGCGGCCGTCCCCACCACCACTGGGCGCCACCAGGGCTGCTTCAACAGGATTGCCATCCCGCCAGCCACGAAACCGAGGGCTGCCACTACACAAGCAATGCTGGCCAGCAGTCGCGTGTTCCCGTCGCCGAGGAGCTTGGAAAAGGCCCAGGCACCATCGGGCCAGACCATGCCGGGTTGCAGCTCGAACAGCCTCCGGCTCTGCCCAAAATAGAGCAGGTGCACCAGGCCGTGAAGCACGATGAATATTCCAACAACGAACCGTAGCATGACTATCCTCCTTTGTTCAAGTATGTTGCGTCCTAATCCGAATCAGGTACAGCACCTACGATGTTCGGGGTTGATTGCTCACGCTGCACAGATAGGAGCACGAATCCCCGCCCGTGCAGGTACCGCATCAGCCCGATCAGACCCGCCTGATCGGCGTGAAGCGTGCACAGCGTGACAGCGGGGGAATCTTCCTCCCCACTCGCCCGCACGACCACGGCTTGGTGCGGGCTCGTCGCGTTCAGATCGCTCTCATCCACCTGACCTCGCACCTCGATGTAATACGTGCAGATGTCGTGCATTCACTCCATCTCCTTACTCTGAATAACCCTTCAGCGGTATTCTCATTTTATCCCAACCTGAGATTGTGCAAACCACATGAACATGTGATCTGCACTCGGAAAAAAATGTGATCTTTGGAGGGTTGTAGATTTACAGTATCTGGAGCCGGCGGGCCGCCTCGATGGCTTGCGTGCGGTTGTTCACGCCGAGCTTGCCGTAGATGGCTTTGACGTGGGAGCGCACAGTGTTCAGTGAGATGAAGAGCGTGTCAGCAATCTCTTTGTATTTGAGCCCGTTGGTCATCAAATGCAGCACGTCCAGTTCCCGGTCGGTCAGTGGTTCGATCAAGAGCTCCGGTTCCGCACTGGTCGATTGATCGGGCCCGAGTTGCATCTCGGGCGGCTGTGGTCTGGAGAGCGCAGCGAGAATGCGCTCTACGTAGACCGATTGGACCGTCCCAAGCAGGTCCCGCTCGTTCAGGTTTGCCAAGGCCTCAGCCACACACAGACCTTGTTCAACAAACACGCCGATGATCCCTTCCGGTTGGGCCAGCTCCAAAGCGTGGATATAGTCTGGGTAACCGGCGACCAGGTTGGACTCATGCTGCTCAAGTGCCGCAGGCATCTGGGCACGGAGCAAAAGCGCTTCCAGTGCGCCCAGGATGTATTCCTTCTGGAGTGCTGCCGCGATCAAGCGGTCCGCCAAGTCAAGGCCTCGCTTCAAGTTGGCTACATCGTGCCCGGTCCGAGCCCGGTACAACAGGACGTGCAGGCTGCTGTTGTACAAAAGGGCTGTCGAATGGGAAATGCTTTGGTCGAAGGACATCGCCGGGAAGGAAAACACAGGCCGGAAAGAGAATCCTTGTCCCTGTAGAACCATCTCGGCCGCAACAGGACGCTTCCGGGCGAGATAGACGCGCACTTGTTGTGAAATGGCTTCTTGCCGGACATACTCCGGGGTATCCATCTGCATCAATTCCATGGCTTGTTGGATCTCATGGGCAGCGCCATCCGGGTCCCCCTCCAACAGGGCAAGGCGCGAGAGCGACACCCGGCAGCCGATCAGACCCGAATTGTAGCCGCCCAACGCGCTCAACTGGAGAGCATGCTGGATATGGTGCCGTGCTCTGTCAATTTGGTGCCATTGGAAGTAGACTTCTCCGAGAATGCCATACACGACCGTACTGATGGGAGGCAGCGAGTCAGCGTCCTTTAGCCGCAGGGCTACCGGGCTAGCGATCTCGGCGGCCAGATGCAGCTGACCGTGCTCGAAGGCTAGCCTGGCCAAGCTGGATGTGCTCAACATCTCCGCGATCAAATTTACCGCTCTTCGGCCGTACTGGATGGCCACCTGATAGGCATCCATCACGACTCTGTACTCTTCGGTCGCTTGGTAGGCACTTGCCAGCCCAAAGCAAGCCAGGCTCCGTACCCGGCTGTCTTCCTCCGGTGTGATTTCCAACGCCCGGCGAGCTATCTCCTTGCTTTCCGTTGCCTTACCCTGCCTAGTAAGCAAGAGGGACTTCATCACCAGCCACTCGGCCTCGAGAGACCGCCTTTCCTCTTCTCGCAGTTGCTCCATCTGAGCGCTTGCCAAGGCCGTCTGGGAACGTGCCAGATAGGGGGATGCTTGGTCGTAGGTTCCACGCAGCAAATGCATCCAGGCAAAGGCCAGGTTCGTCCTGGGGTGTTGCCAACCCTGTTCCTCCGGTATGGCCTCCAGCCAGCCATTCATCGTCTTTGCGTAGCCCTGCATGATCAATTCCATGGCGTGACGTTCGAGCAGGTCCACGGCCATCGCATAATCTGCCGCGGCCAAGGCGTGTTGGATGGCCTCACCAACGAAGGTGGAGCCCTCGCGCCCGCCTGCACCGGCATACCAGCGGCTAGCGCGCCGGTGCAGGTCGACCGTCTCATCGCTGTGGCGTGTCCTTTGAAGCACCCGCAACAAATCGGCAAAGAGGTGGTGATACCGGTACCACTGCCCTGCGTCGTCCAAAGGGACTAGAAACAGGTTGGCGTGGAACAGCCGTTCCAGCAAGACGCGGCCATCTGAACGTCTCGTCACCGCTTCGCATAGATCCGGGTTCAGCTTGTCCAAGATAGAGGTTTGGAGCAAGAAACGCTGGACCTCTTCCGGCTGTTGGCCTAGGACCTCCTCGGTGAGATAGCTCAAAATGTGTCGGTGGCTACCGCTCAAGGTGGCAATGAACTTGGATGGCTGGGCCCGGTCTCGAATAGATAGGCCAGCAAGTTGTAGTCCGGCGATCCAACCTTCTGTTTTATCTTCCAACAAGGCGACATCGTGCGGAGAGAGAGAAAGACCCAGCACTTCGTTCAGGAAATGATCAGCATCTCGCCGGGTAAAGCGTAGATCCCGAGCCCGGATCTCGGTCAGTTGGTTATTGGCCCGGAGCCGGGCCAGAGGTAGGGGTGGATCCTCGCGAGTGAGTAGGACCAAGTGCAGCGGTTGGGGCAGG
>JASFOV010000127.1:0-10100 GCA_050116355.1 Anaerolineae bacterium | reverse complement strand
GGCTGGCTGATCGAACCCCGACTGTTCTGGCTCGTTCTTGAACCAGGCAAAGAAGGTACCACCTCAATCCGGTTTCTGATCCCCCCTGCCTTACGGGGAAATCGCTGGCTGATCGGACTGATCAGTCACTTGCGCGCGGAGCTGTCCCATGATCCTTGAGTTCTGGATAGCTCTGGGTGGCAGTGTTCTCTTGGGCGGCGCATGGATCGCCAGGCTGCTATACTTGTGGCGACCGCATACTGTGTGGCGCGTTCTAGCCCCTATTCTTGAGGCGGTAGCTGGCCTTGCCCTGGTCATCGTTCTTGGCCTCTCTATCTCCCGGCAAGGGGGCTGGGGCCCAGATAGCCTGCGGCAAGTGAGCTGGGGGTTGGCTCTTGCCGTCCTCATCGTCCACTTGGCTTCTACCTGGCTGATCCGTGTCCGTGGCGCGGCCCTCCTCATAGATCTCATCATCTTGATCCTAGCGCTCATCGGCACATTTGCCCTTCCAGCCAGCGTCACACAGCTCGATTGTACCCAGGTCGCGGCAGTCACCACCCTGACCTGGACTCTGCTGCTATTCGGAGCTGGCGCATCAGCCGTTGCCGCCAGTGCGGCACTAGTGCTCCTCCTTGGCCCCGCCCTGATACGGTTGCACATCGACCACCAGCGACCAGGGGGCGAGAGCCTGCAGTTACTCCTCGCCCAGGCCACCACCCTGGCGTTGCTGGCCCTAGGCGCGGGTCTGACATTGGCAGTATGGTGGTCTTGGCGGGCGATAGGCATGTTGGCTGGCAGCGATGGCCGCCACGGCTGGTTGGCCATCGCCTGGCTGCTGTTGGTCATGAGCTCACTAGCTTGGCGGCTCAGTAGCTCGTCCCTACGTTGGGCGGCAGGCCTGGCCGTACTGGCCAGCGTAACCGCTTGTGCGAGCTTGTTGCTGATACCCATGCTCGGCTCGGGTTAGGTGAGATTCGGGACCCAACGCACCGGTTCCCATCCCTGGCGGGAGCCACCGTATGGTCAGCGGTTGCTGCCCCCGAAAAGCACGGGACCGGAAAAAGACTTTTTGCCGCAGCTGTAGAGAGAACGGAGGAGGAGACCATGGACCCGGTCATCATCGGTGTGGCGGGCGGGACAGGTTCAGGCAAGACAACAGTCGCCCGTGAAGTCCTGAAGCGAGCTGGAACCCAAAAGATCACACTCATTCAGCACGACGCGTACTACAAGGATCTGAGCAATCTGCCTCCGTCACAGCGTGCCATGCAGAACTTTGACCACCCTGATGCCTTGGAGAACCCGCTGCTGATCCGTCACCTACAGGAACTCAAGGCGGGACAGCGTGTCGCCGTTCCGGTGTACGACTTTACGACGCACACCCGGACAGCCAAGACGCGACTCACCGGACCCAATCCCATCATCCTCCTGGAAGGCATCCTGATCTTTGCCGACCCCGAACTCCGCCAGCTGATGGACGTCAAGATCTACGTAGACACCGATCCAGACATCCGCTTCATACGTCGCCTCCAACGGGACATCTCCGAACGCGGGCGTACGACCGAGTCTGTCATTCGCCAATACTTGGCCACCGTGCGCCCTATGCACGAGGAGTTTGTCGAGCCCAGCAAGCGGTTTGCCGACATCATCATCCCCGAAGGCGGCTTCAACGAAGTGGCCATGGATATGATCGCAGCCCGGATCAAAACCTTACTCGAGGAAGCCGAATAGCCCAGAACCATCCACGCAGATTACCGGTCTGGATCTGAGAACCCGATACTGTTGCATCCAGAAAGAGATGGATAACGCCGTGGTAGAGGTGATAGCGAGCGAGCCCGCCTCCGGCACAAGTCACCAGGTTCCTTGACCGATCCTTGCTTCTGTGGTACCATTTGCTTGGTCGTGCTAGACGGGGAGCTGGCGGTGCCCTGTACCCGCAAACCGCCGTAGCGGGGTCGAATTCCCCCTCGAGGGCTAAGGGTTGGTCGGGACTGCCAGGCTAAGCGGCGAAGAAGGTTGGGTCCTGCGCGGCAGGAGCCTGTGAACCCCGCCAGGTCCGGGAGGAAGCAACGGTAAGCAGTCACTTCTGGGTGCCGCAGGGTTGCCTGGCCGGAGCAGGCTGGTTATGGTAAGCCGATTTGCTCGGTTCGACAGGGGGTGCACGACCAGCACTTATTCTGGGGCTGGAGTGGAGAGCGCCAACACGGACGAGATTCAACCCTCGCCCTAGCTCGAAACTCCAGCCTGTCTCATTGTGGCCGTCTGGTGCGAGAGTATGAAGGGCTAACTGGGCCTTGGCCAATCCACGGACACGGCTGGATCAGGACAAGCGCATACTCGTCGTAGGCGGCGGAGCAGCAGGACTGATGGCCGCCGGCCAGGCGGCAGCAACTGGAGCGCCCGTTCTCCTGTTAGAGCGAACCAAGCGACTCGGCACCAAGCTGCGCATCACGGGCAAAGGACGGTGTAATCTCACCAATACAGCCCAGCTCGACGACTTTTTGGCCCATTTTGCATTCCCCGACGAGGATGAAAGTTCCTATCTGTTCCTGCGCAATGCATTCTCCCGGTTCTTTGCCGCGGATCTCGTGGCCTTTTTCCAGGACCTGGGCGTGCAAACGGTCGAGGAGCGTGGGGGACGGGTGTTCCCAGCCAGCAACGACGCCCATGAGATTGCCGAAGCCCTGGTCCGCTTTGCCCGGACGCAAGGCGTCCAGATCCGCCGGGAGAGCCGCGTTTTAGAGCTGAACACCGCTGGCGGGCGGCTCACAGGTGCGACATTGGACAATGGAGAACAGGTAAGGGCTGGCGCCGCCATCATAGCAACCGGTGGCGCCTCGTACCCAAAGACGGGCTCCAGTGGCGATGGCTACTTGCTGGCCAAGCAGGCCGGCCACACGATCGTGCCGGTCCGCCCAGCATTGGTGCCACTCGTCGTTGCCGGCAGCGATCCGCGGGCCATGATGGGTCTCTCCCTGCGCAACATCGAGGTCAGGCTGCTACACAATGGCCAAGAGTGTGCCCGGGAATTCGGTGAGATGCTGTTCACCCACTATGGGGTCTCGGGCCCAATCATACTGACCTTGAGCGGGCCCGCAGTACAGCGACTGGGTACCGGGCAGTTGGAGATGAGCATCAATCTGAAACCGGCCCTCAGTGCTGAGAGACTGGACGCCCGGTTGCAGCGCGATCTAGACCGGCACGGCAAGCGCAGCTACCACAATCTACTGAAAGGCCTCTTGCCGCGCAAAATGATCGACGTCTTTGTCACGCGGACCGGGATTCCGCCGGACAAGCCTAGTCACCAGGTGACCGCGGCCGAGCGGCAGAGGATCCGCGAATTGCTGCTAGATTTCAGGCTCACAATCGTCGGCCACCGGTCGCTGGACGAAGCCATCGTGACGGCAGGCGGCGTGGACACGCAGGAGGTCGATCCGCGGACCATGGCATCGCGGCTGGTGCCTGGGCTGTATTTTGCCGGCGAGGTACTGAATGTGCAGGCAGACACAGGAGGCTATAACTTGCAGGCCGCATTCTCCACCGGCTATGTAGCCGGCCAGGCAGCCGGGACATGGATACTGCGCTGAGCCGCGGGCTCGGTGTGCTGCCGGCCCATAGCCTCCGATCAGGAGATTCGACGTTTGGCTTCTGAACAAGTTGTTACGCGACGCTCAAGTTGGACAATCCCAAACTGGACGCGTGGCTGGCTAGCTGTGCTCCTGGCCGCCGGCGCACTGGCCCTCCTGGCGCTAGGTCTGGCCTCTACCGGCACCCCAATCGTGGTGGAGATCAATGGCCACCCCCATCCTGTGCGCACGCGCGCTGCCACTGTTGAGGAGGCGTTGCGCCGGGCGGGCATTCAAGTATTCCCTGAGGACCAAGTGACACCAGGACTCCAATCCCAGCTTGAGGCGCAGACTGTGATCGAGATCAAGCGGGCATGGCCCGTGGCAGTCCATGCCGACGGCCATACGTGGCAGATCCGGACCCACGCCACCACCATCGGCCGGGCGCTTGATGAAGCGGGCGTGGTCCTCCATCCCGCCGATGAGGTGTGGTTGGATGGCGACATGGCCCAGCCCACCACCCAGCTGTTCGGAGAAGACAGCAATGTCCGGCGGCTCACAGACCGCAGTGGGTTCCGCGACAACAGGTCGGCAACCCAATCTCCGGATGAACCACAGATCGTCGTACGGCGCGCAACCTCGGTGATACTGGACGATGGTGGGACGCCAGTCGAGTTCCACACCACCGCCACGACCCTCGGCCAGGCTCTGGAAGAGCATGGCCTAACCCTGTTCTTAGGCGACAAAGTGACACCGGGCCTCCAAGAGCGGCTGGTGCCGGACATGGTTGTGACCATTCTGCGCTCAACCCCGGTTCAGATTAGGGTGGATGGCCATACGATCCGGACCCGCACGCGAGCCGACACAGTGGCCGGTGTCCTTGGCCAAGAAGGGATTGCGTTGGTAGGCACCGATTATGTCACACCAGCCATGGACGCTCCCGTTCAGGCCGACATGACCATCCAGGTGACCCGCGTCCGCGAAGAGTACATCGTGGAGTTTGAACCCATTCCCTTCAAGACGGTATGGGTGGCTGACCCCGAGGTCGAGATCGACAACATCCGCTTGGCGCAGGCCGGCCAGCTTGGGCTGAACAAGCGCCGCTACCGTGTCGTGTACGAGAACGATCAAGAAGTCGCCCGCTTTCTGGAGGACAGCTGGGCGGCGCAGTCTCCTATCACCAAGACCATGGCCTACGGCACCAAGATCGTCATCCGAACCCTGGACACGCCCGAGGGCCCCGTCGAGTACTGGCGCAAGATACGGGCCTACCTCGTCTCCTACAGACCAGCCTCTTCCGGAAAACCCAAGGATCATCCGCGGTACGGGTACACCCGTCTAGGCTGGAAACTGAAAAAGGGGATCGTCGCTGTCGACCCAAAGGTCATTCCCCTTAAGACCAATCTGTATGTTCCCGGTTATGGTCTGGCTCGGGCCGGCGATACGGGGGGCGGTGTCAAGGGCAAATTGGTCGATCTAGGTTATGGCGACAACGACTACCAATCATGGCATTGGTGGGGTGACATCTACCTGTTGACGCCCGTCCCGCCACGCAACAAGATCATGTGGGTGCTGCCCGATTATCCCAACTTCCCCGATCGGAGACGGTAGTCAGCGTGGCCCCACGGACCGGTCACCATCAAAGCGCCTCCTCGATGAACCACGATCCGCGAGCGAGCTGATGGCCAAGAGCGTCGCAGCGCTACTGCGGGAGTACGGCCTCCGCCCTCAGAAGTCCTTGGGCCAGAACTTTCTCGTCGACCCCGTGGCTCTGCAGCGCATCGTGGATGCCGCCGATTTGACCACCCGAGACACCGTGGTCGAGGTCGGGGCCGGCTTGGGCACGTTGACCCGGCCTCTGTCGCAACGGGCCGGTCGCGTCATCGCTGTTGAGTTGGACCGCCGACTGGCAGTCATCCTGGCCGAGCAGTTGGCCGGTACTCCTGAAGTTCCCCCCGCCAATGTTGAGATCATACAGGGCGACATCCTCAAGATGGATGATCTAGGGCTGGCCCACCGGGGCTACAAGGTCGTGGCCAACCTGCCCTACTATATCACCTCAGCCGTGCTGCGCCACTTCCTGGAGGATAAGCCACGCCCTGAGCTGCTGGTCGTCACCGTCCAGCGCGAAGTGGCGGCGCGCATTCTTGCCGGCCCCGGCGAGATGAGTCTGCTAGCCATCAGCGTGCAATTCTTCGGGGAGCCCCACCTGGTAACCCGGATTCCGGCGGGGGCTTTCTATCCCTCCCCCCAGGTCGACTCCTCGGTGCTCCGCATCGATGTCGGCCAGCAACTGCGAGTAACCCTGGCCAAAGGGCTAGAGACCAGCGACTATTTCCGTGTCGTGCGGGCCGGGTTCGGACAAAAACGAAAGACCTTGCGCAACTCGCTCAGCGCCGGGTTGCACATACCCCCGGACAAGGTCGAACAGGCATTGCGCCAGGCCACGGTAGATCCCCGTCGCCGCGCCCAAACCCTGAGTCTGGTTGAATGGGCGGAGGTGACGCGGTCCCTCGGCGAGGAATTTGCCGGTTTTCCATAGGAGTGGGCCAGCAACCTGTCCATAATGCTGGCGCCATAACTCGATGGGTGGGGGCCTCAGGGCTGCTTGGCCAGTTCGAGCTCAATGACCCGTTCCAAATCTTCAAACGGATAGGCACCCGACACCAGCCGGCCATTGATCAAGAAGGAGGGAGTGCCACGCACCCCAGCTTCCTGCCCTGCCTGGATATCGCCGGCGATCTGCTCAGCGAATGCACCGGATTGCAGGCATTCCTCAAAGACCGCCACATCCAACCCCAGGCTGGTCGCATAGCGCACAAAGACTTTGTAGGCGTTCTCCGGATACCGTTGCGACCACTCCCCTTGTCCCTCAAACAAGCGATCGTGCATCTCCCAAAAAACACCCTGTGCTCCGGCACAGCGGGCCGCCTCGGCTGCCTTGTGGGCATTGCTATGAGAGGGCAGCGGGAAATCCCGAAAGACATAGTATACCTGGCCCGTATTGACGTAGGCTTCTTTGAGTTGTGGCCATGTCTGCAACACGTGCCGACGGCAATACGGTCATTGATAGTCAGAGTACTCGATCATGGTCACTGGGGCATCGACGCTGCCGGTGGTACCCGGCTCGGGCGTCATCTCTTCCCCGGTCACTGTCGGCTCGGGTGTGGGTGTGAAGGCCAGATCCCCAACCAGAGGATAGCCGGCCTGTTGCCAAGCAGACAGCCCACCCAACAGAGCAGCGACGTCAGTGACCCCCTGCTCCATCGCCTTCAGCGCCGCACCGGCGCTCGCCGATTCGGCCAGTCAGGCACAGTAAAAGATCACCAATTTGTCGGCGGGCAGCTCGTCGTAACGCTCGACCACTTCGTTGCTGGGCATCAAAGTGGCCCCCTCGATACGCAACTGGTCATAGCTAATCTCGCTGCGCACATCAACAAAGATCGCTTGACCAGCCTCAACCTGGGCCTTGGCCTCGTTTACAGAGATGCGCGCGACATCGGCCCGGGCGGGCTGATTCGGATCGGCTGTAGCAATGGGGGTGTAGGGCAACACCCGGGTGTTGGTTGGCTGCGGTGTTGCCGTGGCAGCAGGTTCCGCAGTCGCGCTGGGCAACAGTGTCAGCGTGGGCGGCAGCGTCAGCGTGGGCGGCAGCGTCTCAACCGCATCCGTCTCCGGGATCAATGAGTTGGCAGCAGCCGGTTCGCCCGGCACATCGTCCCCACACGCGGCGACCATCGTGCCACAGACAAACAGCAACAACGCGATAGTGGCAAGCTTCCGAAGCAAGCGCCCGATCCTCCCCTATTCCCTGGTCTAGCATCCAAATGCGCGGGCGATTCCAACCTGGATCCCGATGCTGGCGCCCGAGAAGGGAATCGCCTCAACCCGGATCTATCCGAACCGAACAGGGGACCCGTCCAGGTCCCCTGCAAAAATCGATGGACTGGCTTGGCCGGCTACGGTGCCCAGGAGATCCGCTCCTGCTGCCAGTTGAATGCCAAGCCACCGTTCCCGATCTCGAATAGGATGCGCCGGTTGGATCCGTCGGGACTCATCGCCCAAACAGCCCAGGCGCCACCCTGATCCGACACAAAGGCCAGCGTCCTGCCATCCGGCGACCAAACCGGCAGCCCATCGTGGGCCGCGTTGTCGGTCAGCCGCTCCACGCCCGAGCCATCGATGTCCATGACATAGATCTCCCAGTTCCCATCACGGTTGGACATGAAGGCGATCCGGTCCTCATAGACCGCTGGCGCGGTATCCTCAGGATTCTCGGTGAGTTGGGTCATCGGCTGGGGTCCAGGCGCCGACGACATGATGTACAGACCGCACTGGGCCGGCTCAACAGTCAGATCACATCCCTTGAAGACAACCTGATCCTCGCCTGCCCAGGCCGGATACTCACCGCGCACATCGTCGGGGCCAAAGTTGAGCGCCCGCCCATCCTCTCTGCCCCCTACAAACGGCACTTCATCAATGATGTAAATCCGCGACTGTTTGTCCCCATGCCGCGTCGAGCTAAAGACCAAGCTCGCGCCATCTGGCGACCAGCTGGGCAGCCCATCCTCAATATAAGACGTGATCTCCTTTAGGTTGCTCCCATCTGGCTCGACGATGAACAGGTTCATGTGCTCATCCCGCTCACCGTTCACAGCCAGCCAGTCACCATCGGGGTTGAATGCTGGCTGGCGCATCTCGGACACGACCAATTGCCGTCCACTGCCATCCGCCGCCTGGGCCACATAGGTATCATAATGGCCCGTCTCTTGGTTCCAAACCGGAAACGCGATCCGGCCGCTGACAGCCGCCGGAGACCGGGTCGACCGCGCAGTGGGCTCCGGTGTGGCGCTAGCCGTAGGAGCAGAAGCGGAGGCCGTCGTCGGCGACGGGGTGGCAGAAGGCCGTTCGCCTTCACACAGGTCCTCTGCCTCAGAGGCCAACGGATCCCTGGAGTCCTCTTCCAAGACCTGCTCATAGTAGGACTGGGCTTCATCGCACCGTCCCAACTGGGCATAGGTCACCCCAGCCAGAGCGTAGGTGTTCAGGTCCGTTGCGCCCGCGTCTAGCGCCAGATCTAGCGACGCCTTGGCCTGGTCATACTGTCCCAAGCGGTAGTAGGCCTCTCCGATGGCCGAATAGGTCACCGCCTTGGGCCGAAGACCCAAGGCATCTTGGAAAGCCATGATCGACGTCGTATAATCCTCCGCCGCGAGCAAGAGCTCACCAAGCTCATGACGCCGCAGCCAGAGCTCTGGCTGCAAACCAGCCGCAATCTGTAACTCTCCCGCGGCGCGCCCCATGTCGTTGTCGACCACGTGATAGATCCAACCCCGGATCCGGTGAGCATTGGCATTGTTAATGTCCTGGACCAACGCCACGTCTGCCGCATCCACAGCATCCTGCGTCTGCCCGTTGATCAGGTATGCCTCGGCCAAGACGGCATGGGCGATCGCGCTGCCTGGATCCAGTTCCACGGCTTCTTGGCCCGCGTCCAAGGCTTGGTCTTCCTCTCCCAAGGCGATATAGACGCGCCCCAAAACAGCGACCGCCTCCACACTAGTGGGATCGAGGTTCACCGCCCGTTGGGCATGTTCTAGCGCTTCATCGGCCCGCTCATCCCAAAGCAGTGCCCAAGCCCAACCGACTTCGGGACGCACATCATTGGGGGCGCGCTCCACCAGATCCTCATAGATCGCAATCGAGTCCTCGAACTTGCTCCGCCGGCTCAAGGCATCGGCCTGGACAAGCAATTCGTCTAATTCGTTTGTGGCTTCGCCACTGGCTTCGGTCGTGGCCGCCTCCTGGGAGGGCAGGGCCGCTGCCGTGGGTGAGGCGTCTGGTGCGAGCGTGTCGGTCGCGACGACCACTTGCGGTGTTTGTGTCGGCACAGGTGTTGGTTGGACCGGCCCGAAAAAACCGGGAACAAGCAGATACGTGCTCACCACCACAATGGCTCCCAGCGCTAGCACGGCAGCCGCAACCAACCCAATGGTCAAACCTGTGCGGTCCTGGCTCTGAGTGACCGGGGTCGCTGCCGGAACCGGTGGCGGGGGCACGTGGCGTGCCACTGGATCCGGCTGCGCCACAGGCGTAGGCGCAATGATCGTATCCTCCGATGACCGGCCAGCTTCATAGTACGAAAGAGCCACATCTCCAATCTGGATCTTGTCGCCGTTCTGGAGGGTATAGGGCTCCGTCAGATAGCCACCCTGCACCAGCGTACCATTCGCGCTGTCCAAATCAGTGAGGATAAAGCTCGTCTCTTCCCTGTGCACCTGGGCATGGTGCCGCGAGACCTTGGGATCGGCAAGGACGAGATCATTGTCTTCCGCCCGTCCAATGCTGAGTTCCTCCTCCAAGATCGCTTCCTGGACGACCTTCCCCTCCATCATAACGACCAGGCGCGGGAACGCCGAGGCATCAAGCAATGTGGGGTCGTTTGTCATTCCTTGCTCCTTTGGACCCAGAAATTACCCAAAGGATTATAACATGGAAGGAATCGAGCAGCAAATTGGCGGACGACGTCAAGGTCCCGGAGCGGAGCCCGCCGCCGGC